>JAHZKQ010000077.1 GCA_022600315.1 Gammaproteobacteria bacterium | reverse complement strand
CATCAATAAAATAATCAGCCTGGTAATAACCGCTATTAACAAGGATAAACAAAAATCTACACTCATGGCACCAACTGGAAAAACCCTCATAAAAATCCTCATTAGCAAAACATTTAGATACTTCTTGAGTCGAGATGCTATTGAAACCGCCCGCCAAATAGCCGCTAATCAATCTATAGAAACCGCCATTTTATATTTGCAGCAACGCTATAAATTCTTTAAACCCAGCTCAGTGAGATTTCTGCTAGGCATTTATCATTATCTACTTACAACAAATCATCCGCTTAAGCTGTCAACCACAAAAAACCTTATCATTCACATCTGCTGCTGGGGTGAAAGCTATAGCGATAAATTAACAAAATATCTACTACCTTCACTATTGGCACATGGCAACCTGCCTAGCTTACAAAAAACCTATAAAATTACTTTATTGATTCACTGCGATCGCAACACCAAAATAAAACTGGCTCAATGGAAGACCATAATCGGCAACCACGCAGAATTAGTGCTGGCGGATATTCCAACGCCGATGAATAATTTCCTCCTGTTTAAACTTTCTAAGCTGCTATTTTCCAAAAAGTTACAGCACACCCTAGAAGATACCAAATATTTTTTACTCGGTGCGATACAAACCCAGGCTTTTCAACTAGCACTAAAAAATAAAGCCTATATTTCTTTTTTAACCCCTGACATGGTGCTATCCGATATATTCTATACCGAAGCGTTCTCACAAATTAAAAATAAAAAAATGGTCGGCGCCAGCGCCTTTAGAACCAATTTTCAAATGGTTCAACCTAAGCTTGAGAGTTTTTATACGAATAAGCAAAAAAATACTCTCAGCATTAGTGCACGAGTGCTTAGCAAGCTACAGGTTGAATGCATACATCACTCAGCAAAAAGAAGGGTGGTATCTGAATCCACCTTATGCTTTAACCCAAGCGCTCAACTGCTCTTCAAGAATAATTCTGGCATTGTTATTCGTACCTTCCACTATCATCCATTTCTAATAAACTGCAGCGAAATAAATCACTCAATTAAATTAGATTACTACCCCATCGATAACTTAATCCTTGATCAAATACTATCGAGAAATATTCCTTATGAGCAGCAAGTCTGGATCTGTGATGATGGCAGCAAAATGTCATTTATGGAATTAAGTGATGACCATATTGAACCACTCTTAGCAAAACATAAATATTATAGTTATCAGGAATTGATTGATGCCATCAAACTCATGCTGGCATCGGTACCCGAGGCATATGATATGCCTCTTAACCGCTACTTTGGCTCAATTCGGCTTAAACTAGAAACCGGCGAGGATGATACCAACCAATCCAACTTTATTGATGACCAGCAATTCTTTGCCGCATTAAGGCAAGATACAACTGAAAATTGTGCTCTACATTGAGCATTTTGGCAGGCTGCCAAAGTTAGTCTCTGCGTCCTTATTGGTACAATGCGCGCTCGGACTCTTAAAGGACTTCCAAAAATCTCTATGTTGATCGAATACCCACTCAACAATCGGTTTAATAGCCGGCGTCATTAAATCAGGCCACATGACAAGACTAATTCTATTCGCTGGTATTCGCCACGGCTCGGCATTTAATACAGTCAATAGATCATCTTTAGCGCGAGGGGCATTAAGAGGATCAGTATCACCCTTCCAAGCATCACAAACGGTTGGGTCTAATGCTTTTATGATTTGATAGTATTTTTCAGGGGCAATTTTTTGATTAATCTGCTTTCTTAACTGATCAAGCAATATTCCATTGCCTGGTCTCTGAGGCACAACCAGTAACAACATATGATTAAACACCATGTGATAACCCACCAAATCAACTTCCAAGTTATCGGGAATATCAGAAGAAAAACCCAACGCAATAAGCGCTGGGATAGGGGTATTTGCCTTTAAATGTTGAAATATAATTCTACCCATTGCAATACGCACACTAGCTGAACAAGACATCACTCCTGATTGCTTTGCCGCCTGAGAAACATCTAATGTAGAAAATAGCTCTCTTAGCGTTGCCCTATCTTGAAGCGTTAGAAAAAGTTTTCTATTTTGAATGATACGGTTTATTTGTTTGGTATTTTCCTGTGTATGTTTTTTATAAGCTAAGACAAATTCATTTAGCTTTTGGTTAAGCTCCCTACCTTTGCCTTGCAAACTTTCTGGATATTCAGTTAAAAAAGCCAAACGATTCCGTGGCGCAGTATCTTGCCCTTCTATAAAAAGACGAATATGAGCGCCTCGATAAATACTCTGCGGCAAGATTTTTGTGGCCATCAAACCCTTAGGTACTACACATTTTGCAATTACATCTAATGCACTAGCCTCAGGTACGGCGGCTGCATTTGCTTCAGGGATACCTGGTAGGGCTTGCATTAGCCAAGAAAAAATATCATATCTTCTTAACAAGTATAATGCCAATAAACCCAACCCCAATAGAACAAGCTTGGCAAATGCTGTATTTGAAATTATCGCAGCAGACGATTTACGCCTTCTCACGTCTTATAACTCCTTAACGTAAGTAAAAACATATACTAGCAATAATACTAGATGATATCTATAATATAACTATAGAAAACCCCATGGCATAGACCCTATGGCCATTTAAACGTAGAATGCCAGTCAATCGAAATTAATCGCAAAAGAGATTATGCCCAATAAAAAAATGACCAAGGTGATATTACATGCAGGATGGAGCAAAACAGGCAGTACAGCCTTACAGTATTTTCTATTTCATAACCGCGCCCTATTACTGAAACAAAACATATTATATGCCGATATCTTCTCGCATGAGCTCGACACCAATCATAACTGGATTGCAGATTCATTATTAACTCATCCAGAACCTGGCGATGTTGATACTGCCATATTAAATAAACGTGCGCCATGGGATGAATTGAAAGCTCAAATCAACACCCACAATCCTAAAACCGTCATTTTAAGTGGCGAAGCCTTTTCTTGGGTGATGCATTATCAATTCGAAAGCTTTTATACGGCCGTTAAAGAATTTGATATGGAGCTAATTATCTATCATCGATGTCCTGTACAATTTGCAGAATCCATTTACAACCAGTCAATAAAAACAGGATTCTATGAATTGCCGCACACTTTCCTTGCAAGCAATCGAGAATATAAAGCCCGCATACATGCTGATGAGCTATATCAAAAAATCGTAAAATATTTCGGTAAAAATAAGTTTATTTTACGCCCTTATTTAAAAAGTTTATTGCACGATAACAGCATTATCAATGATTTTGCAAAGCTTACAGATATTAAGCTTGATGACTTAACAATGCCATTAGAAAATATCAATAGCCCTATACCTGAATCATACATAGAACTTTGTCGATATATCAATGCCAGCATAAAAAATCCTGTGCAAGCACGTGAAAAAATACAACTCTTAATGAATTATGTACTACAATACAAAGATAATCCAAAACAAAAAAGTATTTTATCTCAAGAAACAATCAGTCAAATACTTAATGACAACCTTACTAAAGAAAAGCGTATTGCCAATGCATTTTTTGATAAAAAAACAGCCGAATTATTTATTAATGCACTACACTCATCCAAAGAAAATTCTAGCCAAGACGAATATGAACTTTCATTAGAAAACATGAGAAAAGAAGTCGTTATTCCACTGTTGAACTCACTCACTGAATTACACCATATTGTTGTCAATTTAAGTGAGTCATTAAAACAACAACCGTCAACTCCAACTAACATAGCGCCCAAACTATCAGGAAAAATCAAGCGGTTTTTCCAGCAATTTTTTCTAAAATCAAAGCACCAGAAAACTTAAGCAAACACTCTTTTTGCTTTATTGCCAATTTTCTTGATGACAGACAGAAAACTAAATGCTCCAGGGTGTCGGGCGGCCAGATATATTTCAAACAATTTTTGCATCTCTTTATTTGGCCAGATACGATAAACTATCAACTGCTTAAGCAAATAAATTAAGATTGGCATTTGAAGATGTGTTTGTATACGACTAGTATCGACTTCTTCACGACTTGGTGAAGGTTGATAAACAACCACCAAGCCACGCAGCATTAATAAAATCCACCAGGCAATATATTTTTTTGCAGTCAATTCTTTAATGAAATTTGCAGCTAATAGTTCACGCATAATTCTCTTGGCATATTGATAATAACAGTAAGCAAACGTTAACGGATATTTCTCTGTTAAACCTCCAACAATACTACGCCTAATATGCGCTTCGGATTCAAAATCTACATCCCCGGTTGTCGCCACCATCATTAAATAATCAATATCAAAACCAAAGGCATCTTCTAAGCCGTAGCCACGCAAATTCAAAGGACGTGGCACAGCCACTTTACGTACTGCACTGACCCGATATATTCCATATCCACCACAATGCTGTAAATTAGTATCGCTAATATATTGCTCAATATACTCTGAACCCGCCATACGCGAGTAATTAAATAATAAAGGTCGGTCATCTGCCTCAATATCATGCTGCCTTAACGGAATTTGCACTACACTAATGTTTGCATCGTTATCTAATTTAAGCATTGCCCTTTTAATTGGTTCGGCATTAATAAACTCATCTTTATCATTGACCAACAGTGTATACTTAGCATGGCAATTGTTCTGATAGTATTTCTTCAACATGGCTGGTAGGCCAAGATTAGATTCGCTTCTAATATAACGCACTACTTTGGAATCAAAGTGCTGGCAAACTTCCTCGGTTGATAACATTCCAAAGTCTGCCACTTGCTCATATTTAGTTGAGCCATCATCTAAAACTACAAACCGCGTATTAGGGATGGCAAGATCAATACCTGTCGTTAGCAAATGATAAAGCTTTTGCGGCCGATTAAAGCTGGGAATAAGTATTTCAAGCTTACATGGCGAAATTGTCATTACATTCTCCTTAGATTAGTCTAATATCGCCGAGTGCTTTGCTAAAAATACCTGACTAATACGGCCATTAATAAATGTGGCATATTTTTGATTAAAATGATCAAATTCTACAACCCCACTACCATCATTTAATATAAAATTATCATGCTCAATAACACTGAGAACTTCTCTAGCTGCCAGAACAATATCCTCAGGAGACACCGGCTGGATGGCAACTTGAGACCGATCCAAATGGCATTGATGATCCGCATGCACTAAATTTGAAGCCAATATTTCTTTAAGCTTAAGCTGGCGTTTTTTAGCCTTTGAATAATAAAATGGCGGAATAAAAATACTATTGGGATCATGCGGAAAACCTCTATATAAAGGAAAATTTATATAAAAGGCCGGCCGACCAAATGCTTTCGCTACCAAATGCAAACCCGATGGCGAGCTAATAAACAATCGACAAGATGCTGACAATACTACATCTAAGACGACTGAACGCTCGGCAGAATGTGCGTAATCAATCACCCGTTGCGGATATTTTAGCTGAGCCTTATCTAACAGTTCAGTGCTCGCATCTCCCATACGCATTACCCAGCCACCTTCTGCCGTTATAGCATCAATTAATGGATAATAATCACTGATCGCTGTATTACGAAATTCTTGGGTATTACCATCTTGCTTTTGATAGTAACCTGCCGAACGCACATGCAAACAGACAAACCAATCATCATCTTGCATCCCCCAAGCTTGTTTTTGGTTTACTAATAATGCTTGATGCTCAGCAGTTAGTTTTAATAGGGGTGCTCGATTCTCGCTGTACCAACGTTTTTGCGCCTTTGCCAGGGCATGATGAACATGCAACATACGATCATTTTCTAAAATAGCCCAATTCCAATTAACCGTAAAGGCTGGCTCATATTTTGCCAAGGTATTAATTTCATCTTGATCAGTAATAATCTTAATATATGACGACCAATACTCTAAAAAACATTGATTAACGATTTCGTTTTTAGGTGCTAATAAATAATAGGTCCGGGAGTCTTGATTAAGAATTTTACGTTTAATAAATCCATCCAAGTGCCCCATTAAACCAATCACATGCGCGCAATTTCTTGGCAGCATAATAAAATTTTTATCCTGCCAATGGTACTTCACCACTAGTTTTTTTCTGACGGCTTCTCCAATTCGAAAATGACGCAAAGCTTTTTTATGCTTACCCTGCATCCAAGTGTTTCGACCCAGTGCCAAATATTTTTCTGGCACAGTTTTAGCGGCAAATAATCGTAACCGCCAGGCAGATAGCTTCATTAAAAAGTCATTATAAATTTGCCGATGTGGCTTACGAATGTAATCCATGATTTTGAAATCAAACGCAAACGCGGCATCAGATAAACCGGAACGCCAAGACTTAAGCTTAAATACATATTCCCGGCATAAATTAAAAAGGCCCTTGAAACCAATCACCCGGCACATCCCTGGGGTATTTATCCCGCTCTTGAGTTAATAACTCAGTATTAATATCTTCCTGCAACATTTCACAAATAAACTTGGCAATATCATCCCCATAAGCATACAGCGGCGTTGCCAATGGGGCAGAAGTTAATATCGGCGCATCCGGCATCGCCAAACGTTTCGGCGGTGCTTTAAGATCAGCAAAACATTCCATACTAACTTTAGCAATAATTTCACTCGCAACCGAACAAACTTCAAAACCGGTATCTAAAGCAAGCAGTCTGCCTGTTTTTCTTACTGAAGTGAAAATTGTTTCCCAGTCTAAAGGCTTAATGGTTCTTAAATCAATAAGTTCACAACTAATGCCTTGAGCTTCTAAAAATTTAACTGCATGCAAGGCCTCAACTGTGGTATTCGACATGGCTGTTACCGTAATATCTGAACCTTCAGTAACAATTCTGGCCTTGCCTAACGGTACGTGCTTGTAAGGACGATCCGCGGGATTAACATTAATATTATGTAACCAGCGATGCTCTAAAAATATTACTGGATTATCATCAAAAATACTCGATAATAATAGGCCATACACATCTTCTGCTAACGATGGCATGACAACCTTTAAACCAGGTATTTGTGCAAAACACGATTGCAGGCTTTGACAATGCGTAGGCCCCTGCCCCCAACCTCGACCAATAATCGCTCGAATTGTTAAAGGCACCGTCATTGTGCCGGCAAATAAACTGTGCCACTTGGCCGCGCTATTAATGATTTGATCCATCGATAACAACATAAAATCCAACCGACAATGCGATAAAATCGGTCGAAAACCGTCGATGGCTAATCCGACGCCAACACCTGTCATGGCATTTTCTGCGGTGGGCATATCGAAAATTCTCTGTGGACCAAACTCTTCCACTAAACCTTTTGAACTACCAAAAATACGTCCACAATCATTCATCCCCAACCCATAACACAACACCTTATCGTCAAGTTGCATGGCTTTTCTAAAGGCAGCATTCACTAAATTAATAAATTTCTCACTCAAGCGACCACGCCTTCTGGTTGTTTGGCAAGCACAGTGGCCAACCATTTTTCATGGCTATCCGCATAACCATAATCCGATAATTGTTTTGCCAATGGAAATTTAGATTGCTCGGCAAACATAAATGCACCATCAACTTCTTGCTTAATCTCGACTTGCCAAGCCTCAAACTCTTTAAGTGTAATAATGTTTTCTGCTAACAAATGGGTTTGCAATAGCTTAACAGGATCTCGTGCTAACCAACGATTAAATTCAGATCTTGGCCGACCCGTATTGCCACCATTATCATCTTCCGGCCCGCAATGCACTTTATAGCGATAGGTCTCAAATTCCAAAAACCATACCCCGCCATTTTGACGTAAATCTTGCACGATATCCGTGACTGCATCAAAACTTGCAATCACATCATTACCATCGAGTTTTTTTGCTTTAGCTCCAATCCCATCAGCCATCTTATAAATTTCTCGACTGGATGGTTGACGAAGCTGAATCGGCGTATTGACTGAATATAAATTATTCTCACAAATAAAAATGACTGGTAACTTTTCAAGCACGGCAAAATTTAAAGATTCATAAATGGCTCCTTCTTCAACCGCTGCATCCCCCAGAAAAACGCCAGTAACTGCATCAGTTTTCTTAAGTTTTTGTGAAAATGCTAGACCCGTTCCAATCGGCACCGTATTACCCACAATCGCCGTACTGGCAACAAAACCCGCTTTAAGATCACTTAAGTTCATAGAACCACCGCGACCAAAAGTGCAACCCGTTGCTTTACCGTAAAGCTCAGCAATTAGAGCATTTAAATTTCCACCTTTAGCCAGATAATGGGCATGCGCGCGATGCGTACTCACCACCAAATCACTTGACCTTAGATTTTCACAGAACATCACCGCTGCGGCCTCTTGACCAATAGAAAGATGGGTGGGACAGCGCATTTTCCCCTGCGGATAGCGATAAGCAATTTCTTCTTCTATCATCCGTATCCGCAAAATCTTATATAATAAGCTTCGATACTGTTGATTTTTTTGCTCACTCACGAGATGCTCCTTGCATAAGAACCTGCGCCTAAACTACAGGGAATTCTAGCCTAAAATTTGGTAGCAAACTAGTGCTTATTATTCATCAAGTCACAGAATTTTTATTCCCTTAGCTGACATTTTCTGTAAAACTGCAGAAGGTAAGACAATTAAGAATAAACGCCTTAAATCATCAGCATCAGGCCGTATGCCATTTATTAGATATTGAATAACCGCATGTCTGCTACGCACGGCTTTTGAAACATTTTTTTCATCACAGTGCGTTAGCCAACCATGCATCTTATATGACAATGTATTACCTAAAAAAGATCGAGTAACCATTCGGATTGTAGTGATTTTTATTTTCTTTAAAGCACCCCTTTTGAACTGCAACGCTTGATTTTTTAAAGGCTGCTGAAAGGCTCGCTTAATACTAACAATAGAATCTAAATAGTGCTCCAGTTGAGTTCTTTGAAAACTGGCATTATTTGATGTCATATATGTTACTATCAGCGGTTCATCAAGATATACTACATTACCATAACAAGCCGGCCCCAATAAAAATTCATAACCGGCTTGCCACTTAGAACCTGTCTTCTTCGCCATCGCACCTGCTGCTATAAAGTACTTTTTAGAATATAGTGTCGCACCCACCACTAAATTTCTTGCCAACGGATTCTCTGCAAATAACTTGAGGAACTCTTCAGAGCTCATGAAGTTTCTTTCACCATACAAGGCTTTGACAAAAAAAGTCTTTTCCGGAAGCTTAGTGACATAGAGGTCTTTATAGTCAACATAAGAAATTTTTTCCAAATCCGGTCCGGGATCTGTATTGGAATTTACAAAGTGAGATAACTGACCACCAATAACCATTGCTACATTATCGTGAGTATTGAAAGCCTCTATTTGTCGATTTAAAAGTGTGGTACTCGGCCAATAGTCGTCGTCACACAAATAAACAAAATATTGCCCGCGCATTAATTCATAAACAAAGCGGCGCACGTGTACTCGATCACCCTGTGTAGCAGCCATGTTGGTACCATTACGAATATAGCGAATCCGCGGGTCATTAAAAGTACTCATCACATCAGGGGTATCATCTCTAGAACAATCGTCAATCACAATTAATTCAAAATCAACAAAATCTTGAGCCAATACACTATTAATCGCACGCTTTAATAACTGACTACGGTTATAAGTGCAAATTAACACACTCACTAATGGGGTACCTTTCGATAATAATAGCTCCTTTTCTCTAACAAGAAAATTTTCTTTTTTAGAATATCTAACACGAGCATCCAATAATTTTTGCAGCTCAACATTAGTAATAAGTACTCCCTTACTAGCAAAAAAGAATACCTCCAACAACCAACTAACAATTTGATTAGAAGTTTTCCAGAAAGTATGCGGATTAGTAAATAGCTTCTCAATCACCCGCCAAAGTTTTTGCTTTAACCTGTGATTGTACTTTGTGAGGTTTGATATATAATGCCATATAGGATGCTTAAGAAATTTCAACTTCAAAAGATTTCTATTTTTTGAAAAAATTATCATTTTTTGCCAATACTTTATCTTCATCGCTATATTATTGTGCACTCTGAGAGCATGTATTTTCTGCTCTAGTAATGTGCTATCCGACCAATAATCATCATCACACAAATAAACAAAATATTGCCCGCGCATTAATTCATAAACAAAGCGGCGCACGTG
>JAHZKQ010000008.1 GCA_022600315.1 Gammaproteobacteria bacterium | reverse complement strand
GCGCGATTGAATTATTTATTAAATTTGGAGAAGCTTTAATTTCCGATAGAGCTAAAATGCAGGAGACTTTTACCAACCAAGATTGGCCCGGCATGCGCAAGGTACTGCATCGTTTAAAAGGTGCTTTATGTTATTGCCATGCACCACGGTTAAGTCAAGCCAGAACGGAATTTCATGTGGCTGTTAAGGCTTCAGAAAACCCATCCATAGAAGACCTGCAGCCGCTTTTTAATAAAATGATACAAGAGCTTGAGCTTTTAATGCAAGAGATTAAAAAACGGTTTGAGTAAGGTCTGGTGTTATCCCATCTCTCGGAGTCAACTCCGAGAAGGGTGGTGATGCGACAAGTTAAGAATTGCCAAGCCAGGTACAAATGTGTAAAGTCCTTGCAGGTTCTGCAATGGGTTTGTAATCGCTATGACAGCTACGTTAAAAACAGATTATGACTTGCTGATTATTGGTGCTGGCCTGGTTGGGACCAGTCTGGTGGCAGCCTTGCGCTCTCAGGGCTTTAAGATTGCGATGCTAGAAAAGCATTTGCCGAGCGCACTGACGAGTAGTCAGTTAGATACTCGGCCGTTGGCACTCAACTATGCCAGCTTTGCTATTTTAAAAACTTTAGGCTTATGGGATTCAATGGCCGCTTTAGCCAGTCCCATTCAGCGGGTGCATATCTCTGAAGAAAATCGTTTTGGGAAGCTCGAGTTTAATGCTAAAGCGTTAAATGTCGAGGCGTTAGGGTACGTGGTGCCGGTGGGTGCTTTGCAGCAAACGCTTTATCACACGGCGGCTAATGTGGCTGACATTATGGTGAATGAAACCTTAAATAAAATTACCCTTGAGCCGACGGCTAGCGTAGATTTTAAATCAGGCGATATTAATAAAACGTTAAGTGCCCAATTAATTATTGCTGCCGATGGCAGTCAATCGACTTGTCGCGAGTTATTAAATATTAAAACCGACCGGCGCAGGCCACATGAAGTGGCTTTAATTGCTGAGATTCGTTTAGAAGAATCGCATCAACATAGCGCCTATCAACGCTTCACCCGCGAGGGCATCTTAGCTTTGCTGCCTTTGGCAGATGAGTGTAAAATGCGTTTAGTTTGGACTTTGCCGAATAAAACTGCCGAGATATTTAAAACTCTTGATGCAAAGCAGTTATGCGATAAAGTTAGGGTGCATTTTCGTAATTATGTAGGCCCACTGCAGAGTTTAAAAATCTTGGCCCAATATCCATTACAAACCATCATTGCGCATGAGCAAGTGCGTTCCAATTTTGCTTTAGTTGGTAATGCCGCGCATACTTTATATCCGCTAGCGGCACAAGGCTTTAATTTAGGTTTGCGCGATGTGGCATTATTGAGTGAATTGCTAGCTGATGGCAACCATCAGCAATTAGGCGATATAAAAAACTTAACGCAATATTTAACTTGGCGAGAACCCAATCAAAAGCAATTAAATCGTTTAACTACTGGGTTGCACGATTTATTTAGTTTACATTTGCCATTATTAGGTGGGTTGCGGGGCTTGGGCTTGTTGGCTGCTGATTTAGCGCCACCTATCAAGCAGCGAATTGCTAGGCAAGTGTTAGGTTTAAATGGTCGGCAAGCAAAATTGCAACGTGGAATTTTACTATGAAGCAAGAATCCTATGACATTATTGTCATTGGCGGTGGCATGGTGGGATTAATTTTTGCGGCTAGTGTCTGTGAAGAATTTAAGGTTGCCTTAGTCGAAGCTAAAAACCCTAAGTTAACTTGGGATCAACCCACCGCGCGAGTCAGCGCTTTAAATCAAGCCAGTATTAATGCCTTGAAAAAAACTGAAGTTTATTCGTATTTAAATGCCAGCGCCTGCACTTCATTGCAAGCCTTAAAAGTTTGGGATGCTTTGGGCGGTGGTAAAATTGATTTTGAAGCCGCCGATTTAGGCGTGCGTGAATTAGGTATGATTATTGAGAACCGTGAAGTGGTGCGCGCTTTATGGGAAAAACTTGCCAAAAAAATCAATATTTATATTGAAACGCCAGCGGCTATTATTCAGCATCAAGACCATAGCGAATTACAATTAAAATCCCAAACCTTAGCGGCACAATTAATTGTGGCTGCCGATGGGGCACGCTCGTGGGTGCGCCAACAATTAAACCTGCCAATGCGGCAAAAGCCTTATGATCAAACCGCCATTGTTGGGGTGTTAAAAACTGAAAAGCCGCATCAACATAATGCCTATCAAAGTTTTTTAAGTACTGGCCCGTTGGGAATATTACCATTAGCCGATCCACAACAAATGTCGATGGTTTGGTCAGCGGATGCCACTTATGCCAAACAACTATTGGCTTTTAAACCCTTAGCATTTAATTGTGAGTTGACCAATGCCCTAGATGGTAAGCTCGGCCAAATAGAATTAATCAGTGAATTGCAAGCGATTCCATTAACCATGCGCCATGTAAAAGATTACTCGCAAGACCGCGTAGTTTTAATTGGTGATGCGGCACATACCGTTCATCCACTCGCCGGTCAAGGTGCTAATTTAGGTTTTATGGATGCAGTTGTTTTGGCGGAAAGTTTATTAATCGCGAAAACGAAAGGCTATGATATTGGTGGTTGGCGACCACTGCGTCGTTATCAACGTCAACGCAAAATCGATAATGAAACCATGTTGCTTGCCATGCGTGCTTTTAAAGAAGTGTTTTCTAGCCAATCACCCTGGACTGTGCAATTGCGCAGTCAGGGTTTTAATATTACCGATCGGATCAGTTTTTTAAAACATTATTTTATGCGTTATGCGCTAGGGATAAATGATGTATAAAAGAACTTGATTTTATTGTTACAAACTTAAGCTTTCCCACAATATCAATTTAATTTTTTAGGTCTTATATTGTGTCAAATTGACATAGTTAAGAGGCTTTTATTGATGTATGAAGGCATGGTTTCAGAATCGCGAGCTGCCACCAGTGAGGTTGATGATGGCGCTAATTCTGAGCGACAATCGCAGTCTCGATATGAATTAATGCGTGTAGCGCAGTCATTTCGCAATAATCTTATATTTAATATTATTGCTAGGCCAATTTTAATGGCCTATTTAAAGCGTTATCGAGCGGCTGATTTTTTCTTAGCGATTTTTGGTAAGTATATAGTGCAGGCAGTGTTTGCACCGTTTGAGTTGGCTATTATTTTCAGCTTAACAGGCTATGTTATTCGTAGGTTCTCCAATAATCCATTGATCATTATGACTTGGAAGGTTGATGCTGATGTGAATTTACTAGCCTCTCCTTATGTGTCACAAATAGGCTTGCCAGGCTCATCACAATGGCAGTGGGAGTTAACATCGGCACGGTGGTGGGCATTGTTTGTTTTGGGGTTTAGCTTACAAACCACATTCTTATTGACCGATGTATGTGGCAAGACGAATGTACTCGCAAAAATAAATTGTGAATTAAATGATAATACTGAATTTTGGTTATTAGGCTTGCCAATATTAAGTTATCCAGTGATGAAAGTCGGTCAGTGGCTGCAGCCTAAAATCACCAACTTGTGGGGCTGTTGTTGTAGTTATTTTAATCCCAAAACCTCAATTAGGGCGACTAGCGAAGAAGATTATGCAACCTTTGCAGAGCCGTAGGTTGTAACAGTCCCGATACAAAAACTTGCTTGCCAATGGCCATTAATCTACGTTAGAAGTATACTCATAGTTAACAATAAATGAGCAGATAAATGAATAAATCTTGGCATATCTTAGTGGTTGATGACGATCCTCAAATCGGGGAGTTAATTCATGACTATTTGGTGCAACACGGCTTTCGGGTCTCAACTGCCCGTAATGGTCAGGAGATGAAACGGGTGATGCAGCGCTGCCAAATAGATTTGGTGGTATTGGATATTATGCTGCCAGGACCTGATGGTTTAACTTTATGTCGCGGACTTCGAGAAGATTCAGATGTGATCATTGTTATGCTAAGTGCGGTGGGAGAAGAAGCTGATCGCGTGGTTGGGCTTGAAGTCGGTGCCGATGATTACTTAGCAAAGCCATTTAGCCCACGTGAATTATTAGCGCGCATTAAAGCCTTGATGCGGCGCACCACCGGTGCGGTGGCATTGCGGCGGCGGCAAAACCAAGCCTTACAATTACCCAGTTTATGTTTCTTAAATTGGACCTTAGATTGCAACAAGCGTCGGCTAATTACTGCCGATAAAATCACTGTGCCTTTGAGTACGGGTGAGTATGAGTTACTATTAGCATTCCTAGAGCATCCTAAGCGCACTTTATCGCGTGATCAGTTGCTGGATATTACCCGTGGTCGAGAAGGGTCGCCATTTGATCGAACTATTGATGTGCAAGTGGCAAGACTGCGTAAGAAAATTGAAGAAAACCCTAAAGATCCACGGATTATTATTACCGTACGCGGTGGCGGCTATCAATTTGCTGCTGAAGTAAAATCGGTTGATCAAGATTAATCAGTTAGAGTAAGGAGCACTTATGTCTTCACAACGGCTTCTCGATAATCGTAGTGCTAGACGTACTTTTTTAACCTTAGTGATTGGCATATCATTAATTTATGGTGCGGGGATTTATTTAGGAATTACTTACGTGGAGAATCGTT
>JAHZKQ010000076.1 GCA_022600315.1 Gammaproteobacteria bacterium | reverse complement strand
CTGATTGTAGATAAAATTTTCATGAGCCATCAGCTGGTTAAGGATTAAGCTCAAATTTTCCCTGACTGAGACGATCTTGTCAAGCGATGGCTGAGGGGGTTTGACAAGTTTTGCTGGCAGGGTATTCTAAGGGGTTGTTACTAGGGGAGACGATGGTGCTACGGATTTTTTTAATATTTGCGATAGCAGTTTTGCTAACAGCCTGCCAGGGTATGCTGGCAAAGTCTAAGACGTCGCATGAGCATCATCATAGTTATCGCTGCAGCTATCGAAATATCACCACTCAAGAAGACTATGTGGTGCGCATGAATTCGCATCAATTAGCAAAGCAACAGGCTTTGGCTCGGTGTGAACAGGGCAGATTTGGCTGGAATTGTCGGTTTCAGGGTTGCCAGGGATGATACTGTTTAGCGCGTAAAAACCAATACCCTAACATCTGACATTTTAGAATTAAATCGATATTTATCCCAATTAAATTTTTTCAATTCAGCTAAAGTTTTAACGCGTTTTTCCATAATATAGCGGGTCATGGCGCCGCGCGCGCGTTTAGCATTGATGCCAATAGTTTTATATGTGCCGCTTTTATTTTCTTTAAATTGGACGGTAATAAGCTCGGCCTTGAGTTTGTCAGTTTGAATGGCGTTAAAGTATTCGTTAGAAGCGAGGTTAATAATAAACTTATGCTTTTGTTTGCTGGTAATGCTATTTAACGCTTTGGTAATTTTATCGCCCCAGAATTCATAGAGATTTTTCGCCTTTGGGGTCTTTAAGGCAGTTTTCATTTCTAGTCGATAGGCTTGCATTAAATCCAATGGGCGTAAATAACCATATAATCCTGATAAAATAATTAAGTGCTTTTGCATGTAGTTGATAGTGGGTTTGCTGAGTGTGCTTACATCAAGGCTTCGATAAGCATCACCTTGTAAAGCAAAAATCGCCGGCTTAGCGTTGCTGGCGTCAAAGCGATTCGGGTTAAAGTCTTGGTAGCGCTGATAATTAAGTTCACTAAGTTTGGCGCTAACACTTAATATCTTTGCTAGTTGACTGGGCTTGTATTGCTTTAATGCTTTGACTAAGGCTTTAATTTCACTCATCGCTTGTGGCTTAGTGCATTGATAGGAGCTGTCAAGCTCACTAAAGTCCTGAGTTTTAGCAGGGGATAATAGTACTAACATATTTATTCGGCCTCGTTGGATTCAAATTCCACTAATTCTACGCCTTCGTTGACCAGTTCGCCAGCTTTGAAATTAACTTTATTGATTGCTCCATCGCTTGGGGCTTTAATGGAATGCTCCATTTTCATGGCCTCCAATATCATTAAAGTTTCGCCTTGTTTAACGGTTTGACCAGGTTTAACTAATACTGTAATAACCGCGCCTGGCATTGGTGCAGCTAGTTTATTATCGCCGGCTTGATTCGATAGGCCTTCAGCTTGTGGCGAGCGATCAAATAGTGCAAAATGCTCGGCTTGATAAAATAGATGTAATTGATGCTTGTACTTAAAATAAAGGCAAGCATAAGTTTTTTTATTAATGGTTATATTAGCCACACCATCTGCGGACTTAAAGCTGATCATATAAGATTTGTTATTAAATGTAATATTAAATTTGTCATCTAGCGCTTGAATTGTGACGCTATAGTTTTCACTATCTTGCCATAGAGTAATCGTTTGTTGGTCTTTATAATCGAGTGACCAATTGTCATAAATAAACCAGGGTGAATTAGGGTTGCAAGAACGATCGGCTTTTTGTTTAGCTTCATCATATTGCAGTTGATGTTGAATACAGGCAGCTAGCATAATTAGTTCATTGCTTAACACACTAGGTTCAATCAGTGCAGCTAAATGTTTATCGATAAAGCCAGTATTTAATTTTGTAGCAATAAAATCTTTGCTGTTGCAAATTTGGTGCAAGAAAGGGATATTGCTGGTGACTCCAACTACGGCAGTCTCAGTTAGTGCTTGGCTTAAGTTTTTGATAGCTGTTTTACGATCATCTGCATAGCTAATGAGTTTAGCAATCATGGGGTCGTAATAAATACTGATGGTATCATTTGATTGCACACCGGTATCAATGCGAATACCATCCCCATTAGGAAATTCGACATGATTTAATTTGCCAATCGCTGGCACGAAATCACGTTTTGGATCTTCGGCGTAGATGCGTGCTTCAACGGCATGGCCTTTAGCTTTAATTTGTGATTGTGCAAGCGGTAAGCGCTCGCCAGCGGCAATTAATAGTTGCCATTCCACGCAATCAATTCCGGTAATCATTTCGGTGACTGGATGCTCGACCTGCAGGCGGGTATTCATTTCCATAAAATAAAATTTATCACCTGCGACTAAAAACTCGATGGTGCCGGCGCCAATATAATTAATAGCTTTAGCGGCATTGATTGCTGCATGATACATTTCTTGTTCTAATTTGGTTGGTAAGTTAGGTGCGGGCGCTTCTTCGATAACTTTTTGATGTCGACGCTGTAAAGAACAATCGCGATGAAATAAATGTAAAGTATTGCCGTGGCTATCAGCAAAAATTTGCACTTCAACATGCCGGGTAGGGGATAAATATTTTTCTAAAATTAATTGGTCATTGCCAAAGCTCGATTTAGCTTCGCGTTTTGCGCTTTGCACCGCCTCAGTAAATTCATTTTCATTATTGGCCAGGCGCATACCTTTGCCGCCACCACCGGCGGCGGCCTTAATTAAAACTGGCCAATTAATTTCTTTGGCCGCAGCTAGCAAGCTATTATCGTCTTGTGCAGCCCCATTATAGCCAGGAGTAGTTGGCACATCGGCTTGTTGCATTTGAATTTTAGCTTGGCGTTTGTCGCCCATTAAATTAATTGAATCAGTTGATGGGCCGATAAAAATTACCTTCTCTTGCTGACAGCGTTTAGCAAACTCAGCATTTTCTGCTAAGAAACCATAGCCAGGATGAATGGCCTCGGCGCCACTTTCTTTGGCGAGTTGAATAATTTTTTCAGCTTTTAAATAACTTGTCTGACTGCTAGCACCATCCAGTGGATAAGCTTCATCGGCTAATTCAACGTGTAATGCATTGGCATCGACGGTGGAATAAATCGCAACGGTTTTAATTTTTAGACGCCTGGCAGTTCTAATAATGCGACAGGCAATTTCGCCGCGATTTGCAATTAAAATTTTGGTAAACATATGCTGGTACCTATTCCTTGCTATTTAACCCAAGGTGCAGATTCTTTGTTAAGAAAAGCTTGTAAGCCTTGAGCTGCTTCTTCACCGCTACGCACTTTAGCAAGTAGTTTAGCGGTATATTTAATGGTTTTATTATCGATAGGATTTAAATGTTGCATTAATTTCTTAATACTAGTTAAAGCCTGGGGACCGTTACGATGTAGTTTATCAATAAATTCACCGGCTGTAGTGGCAAGTTGATCCGGTGCGGATAAATGATGCACCAAACCCAGTTGCTTAGCCACTTGGGCATTTATGCTTTCAGCGCTTAAAAAATAACGTAAGGTTTGGCTGTAACCTAATTTACGCATGACATAGGGGGCAATGGTCGCTGGAATTAAGCCAAGCTTAGCTTCAGAAAAACAAAATTGTGCGTCACAGCTAGCAATAACAATATCACAACAGGCTAATAATCCAACTCCGCCACCGAAAGTTTTACCTTGCGCTAAAGCAATAACGGGTTTGGAAAAAGCGCTTAAGGTTTGTAATAAATTTGCCAGCAATAAGGCATCGGCTTGATTTTGACGTTTGTTGAAATCTGCCATTTTGCGCATCCAATTAAGATCTGCGCCGGCAGAAAAGTGGGGGCCGTTAGCATCAATGGTGAGTACGTGAATATCTTTATTATTATCAGTAGCTTTTAATATTTTTGTGAGTTTAATTATAATCGCATCATCAAACGCATTGTAGATTCTAGGACGATTTAAAGTAATTGATGCAATATTTTTATTAGTCGTATAAATAATAGCGTTGTT
>JAHZKQ010000075.1 GCA_022600315.1 Gammaproteobacteria bacterium | reverse complement strand
GTATCAAGACTATTGCGACATGTATGGGGTTAACTGTTTAGATTTTGCTTAAGGAGTAGACATGGGATATGCGCTTAACGAAGCATCAAGTAACTTGCTACATGTATTATACAAGCTTGTAGACAAAACAAATTGTCAGGCAAATATATGCTTCAACCAAAACAAAGTTGAGGTTAACTTAATCTGGAACACCAAAAAAATTAGAATCAGCGATTATTGCAGTTCGGTGGTTGCTAAACGATTACAGCTTGTCTTAGCTAATCAATAAGCTCTACGTTATCGGCGGCCATACCTTTTGGGGTGCTTTTGGTTTCAAAGCTCACCATTTGGCCGTCTTCAAGTGTTTTATATCCAGGTGCTTTTATAGCCTTAAAGTGAACGAAATAATCTTTTCCTTCTGACTCAATAAAGCCAAAACCCTTTTGAGTATTAAACCACTTTACTTTTCCTTTTAGCATTTACATAATCCCTTAAGTAATTATTTGCCGTTCTACGGCCTAAATTCATCGCTGAGCGCGAGTTTTTACATTCTGCCATACTATCCCGCCAAATCACAGTATATTGCGTTAGAAGGCGTTTATGCTCGTTATACGGCATATGTGATAGTATCTTTTCAATAAACTTCATATCGTCTTTAAGTAACTTCAATCCAATCCTTTGACAATATGGCTCAAAATCCTTGTATAGCCAGTGCATTTTACTCTCTGTGTTGTTTCCATTCCTCAAAGCTTAAGATTTTAGTGTCTTGAGGCTTAATTCCAAACTTAATGTCAGTTCTAGTGTCGTGAATGTAGTTTGAATACAATACTTCATCACTAAAACCACCATTTTTTTTAGCATTCTGTTCTTTTTTGTAGTCTGGTGGTGTTTCAAATCCTTTGCGAATAATTTTATGTAACCCTGATAATGCCCGAGTTAAACAATAACCTGCTTTTTCGCTAGTGTCTAAGTGATGCTTGCATTGCTTCAAAAATTCTTCATCGTCTCTTTCGTCAGTAAGTCCTTTTCTAGCATCCAGTAGTTGTTGATCGATTTCTTTTGAAATAATACCACTACTACTACTTGGTTCTTCTTTCTTATCTATATCTTTAGTAGTAGTAGTATTTATTTGTTTAGTATCTGGTTTAGTATCTGGTATAGGTAGACGATTTTTGTTCGATGCATCGACGATTTTTGTCCGATGAGTGTTTATGCGGGTTGTAGAGCATTCTTTGTCTAAATTAAGCTCAGCTAGCACCTCATCAGACAACGAATACCAGTTGGTTCTGTCGTATTTTTTTTTGTTATAATTGCCTTGAACAAGCACCCCTTCTTTAACACAATTTTGCAAGATGGTTTTAACTTTGCGGATGGTCATGTAAGGGAAGTATTTTTGGAAAAATTCGGGTGACCCAAAACACCAATAGCGTTCTTCGTGAAAATTTTTCTGTGCAGCCGCGTTGGTTCGCGTCCAAAATATAAAATTATCTATGAAAATTGCAGCCTCTATTCCATATTTTTCAGCCATATGTATTTCAAAATGATGTTGCGGCATGATATAATAACCTCGTTAATGTTGTTAGTTGTACCAAGATGTACCTGCGTGGGGACGCAGAAAGGGCTGGATGCCCTATAACATCCTAGCTAATTAATTTTATATAATTTCCTTTTTCCAGTCGCTCAAGTTGTTCTTCCATGTACATATAATTTCCAGCGGTATTACTAAAATATTCTTCAAATAATTGTTCGATAGATAAATCCTTATCTAGAAATTCAAGGATAAATAAAATTCCACATATCATGATGTCTGGAATTTTTGCTTTTCCAGAATAAGCTAAGTTTTTACCGTAATTAGTTAATTCAATTATTGATTTTTCGTTATATTTTTTTTCAATCATGTTATACTCTCTCTGTTGTTAGTTGTCGGCTGTTTAGTAACATTCATCGTAACCCTTATTTACGTTAATAGTCCAAAAAAAAGCCCGACAGTTCTAAGCTTCGGGCTTTTTGCATTTCATACCTGCGTCATACGCTTGTCTTAAATATTTCTCTACCACATGAACATCGTCAATCTTGAATAATTGCTGCGGTAAATGTTGATGATTTATACATCTGTCGTAAATTCTATTTTCCAATGCGTCAATCAATTCGTGAGAAATCGCAAAAATATCGTAACTATTCAATTTTTTCCCTTTCAAATAAATAAACAATTGAATACAATATGCTCATCGCATGCCATATTCGCCTAAAACACTAATGGTGTGCTACCACTGCGATTATTTTTATTGTCAGTAAAAATAATACGCTCACAGGCTTACGCCCGCGGATTGCTCTAAAAGCCAAGTTAGGGCAATCCGTCAATTCTCTAACGTTTTGTTTATAAAATCAATTAGTGTTTCACAGATTTCTTTGCTTAAATGCTCGCAAAGTGACGGGGTTAGCTGATTTCCGTGCTGATTGATTAAAAAGCTATAGATGATTTTTTCTATAGTGGTATTGTTAATGTCCATATTGTACCCCTATGAGGTATGGCACTTGGCGAAAGGTGCGCCAGCTTGGTCGTCTACCCATGTGCGCTG
>JAHZKQ010000074.1 GCA_022600315.1 Gammaproteobacteria bacterium | reverse complement strand
GCAGCATTAATTACAGCGACGAAATCATGCAAGAATCCAAAGACATTATTGCTGAACTCACCGCCGCTGCGATTAACGACGCCACTCGCAAAATCGAAGCCATCACCAAAGAGAAAATGATGGATTTTGGTAAATTGCTTGGTGGTGATAAGGACGACGAATAAAATATGCAAATAAAATCAGGCCTGCGGTCTGATTTTATTTATGCCGCTTTACGCGGCCAAGCCTTTAATACCACATTAATGAGCATCGCCAATGGAATCGCAAAAAATACACCCCAGAACCCCCAGAGCGCACCGAAAATAACTACCGCAATAATAATGACCACCGGGTGCAAATCCATAAACTTCGCAAATAATTTCGGCGCTAATATATTGGCATCAAAGGTGATAATAATCGCGTAAATTAATATCATTATCCAGAACCTGGCATCAAAACCCCACTGCGTTAAACCAATGATTACCACAGGAATCGTTACCAACACCGCGCCTACATAAGGCACAATCACCGACACCCCTACCAAAGCACCTAACAGTACTGAATATTGCAAACCTAAAAAAGCAAAGGCAACGGAAGTAATAACCGCAATAATAATAATTTCTAATACCCGGCCACGCACATAAGCACCAATTTTAACATTCACCTCAGCCCATACATGATTCGCTAAAGTCCGATGGCTTGGCAAGAAATTACTGAGCCAGTTGGTAATGGGCTTACTATCTTTTAAAAAGAAAAATACTAAAATTGGCACCAAAATAAAATATAAGACAATTGAAATAATATTCGGTAAAGTTGCCAATGAGTATTTTAATACCACCTGACCGATATGCGCTGACTCTGATTGTAAATAACCCGATATATCCACCATATGCATATTACCAAATATTTTTGGATAATGGCTAATCCACTGACTCACATAAACTTGAGCCTTGGCAAAGGCAGATGGAAATTCACTCACTAAATTACTCAGCTGCTTCCATAATAATGGCATCAAACCAATCATGGCATAAACTACCAGGCCTAAAAACAATAAATACACTACAACCACACCCAACATATGTGGAATTTTAATGCGCTCTAAAAAACGTACAATTGAAGCCAGCAAATAAGCAATGACGATACTGATTAAAATCGGCAATAATATCTTGCCAAAAAATTCCAGCACCAAAAAACCCAGCACCAAAATCATAAATAGACTTAAGGCTTCAGGGTCCGAAAAATTGCGCTTAAACCAGCGCGACAAGGCTTGTGAAATGGGATTCCGTTCAAACATGGGCAACATCCTTTAGTGACTTCATACAGTCTATCATAGCCAACGCCGCGTCGGCAGCATCAATGCCTTTATGACCTTTTTTACCGCCTAAGCGATCTTGGGCTTGAGCTATATTTTCTGTGGTCAGCACACCAAAGATTACTGGTATATTTTCGGTCAATGCTACCCGCTGACAACCATAACTTGCCTGCTGACAAACATAATCATAGTGACTGGTTTCACCACGAATGACCGCACCCAAACAAATCACTGCCTGGTAATCCTGCCTGGCATATTGCTGTGCAATCAATGGCAACTCCACCGCACCCGGTACAAATTTAATATCGTGGTCGGTTAATACAACGCCCTGCTTTTCTAAACGTCGCTTACAGCCCAACAATAATTCATCAGTAATCGGTCGATTAAATTCGCTAACCACAATCGCAATTTTAACACTCATGAAGATAACTCCAATAGGTGGCCAAGCTTATCACGCTTGGTTTGTAGATATTTTTGATTATTTTTATTGGCCTGCATTTCTAGTGCAATACGCTGAGTAATCTCAATTCCGTATTGCTCTAAACTTTTTAACTTGGCTGGATTATTGGTTAATAATTTAATTTTATCGATGCTTAAATTTTTTAGCACTTGCGCCGCCATTGCATAATCTCGCAAATCTGCGACAAAACCAAGTTTATGATTCGCTTCAACGGTATCTAGGCCCTCATCCTGCAGTGCATATGCTTTTATCTTGTTGCTTAAGCCAATTCCGCGGCCTTCTTGTTTTAAATAAATTAGCACACCGCCATTTTCAGAAATTTGTGTTAGAGCCGACTGCAGTTGCTCACCACAATCACAACGTGTAGAACCAAATACATCACCTGTCAAACACTCCGAATGAATCCGCACCAAGCAAGGCGCTTGCGAATCAATCGGTTCTTTAATTAATGCAACCGGGCTACTCCCTAATTCATTGCTGAATGTTATTACTCGAAATTCCGCATTATGCGTAGGTAGTTTTGCATTCGCTATTGGTGATAAAATCATTTCATTGGCTAAGCGATACTGCAATAAATCATCAATCGTTAATACACCTAAGTCATGTTGCTTAGCAAATTCAATTAATTGTGGCAATCGCGCCATCGTGCCATCAGGGTTCATCACTTCACAAATCACCGCCGCCGGCGCTAAACCCGCCAAATGCATTAAATCCACGCTGGCTTCGGTATGCCCTTGACGCTCAACCACGCCACCTTTACGTGCACATAAGGGAAACATATGACCTGGCATAATAATATCGTTCGGACCCGCATTAGGGTTAATCGCGGTTTGAATAGTGGTCGCCCGATCTTGCGCCGAAATTCCGGTGGTAATACCCTGCCTGGCACCAATCGAAACCCCAAAGGCGGTTTGCAAGCTGGATTGATTGTGTTGCGTCATCATTGGGATCTGCAAACGTTTAAATTCACTCGCTGCCATTGGCATACAAATCAAACCCCGTCCATATTGAGTCATAAAGTTAATTGCCTGTGGGGTAATTTTTTCCGCAGCAATAATTAAATCGCCTTCATTTTCGCGATCCTTATCGTCCACTACAATCAGCATTCGACCCTGTTTTAATCGCTCTAAAGCTTGCGGTACTGTTAATAAACCTTTCTGCACAGTCTGGTTTTGACTAGGGGTGAAATTTTCCTCAATAATTTTAGTATTAACAGGCCATTCATTTTGCTGTTTTTGGGTGACAATTTTTGCCAGATAATCAAATTCGACATTAACTGCGGCGGATTTTTTTAAATGATTTAAATTGGTAGATCGG
>JAHZKQ010000073.1 GCA_022600315.1 Gammaproteobacteria bacterium | reverse complement strand
CATTTGGCTCTGGTGGATTCTCTAATAAGTCAACCACAAATTTCCAATCACGCTCAGAAACGTGAGTAGTATTAAAATCACTTAGAATATGTATCGCTTCTTTGCGAGCCGCAGTAAGAATAAAACTGGTTAAATTACTAAAACCAGCCAATTCCGAAGCCTTCTGCAAGAACTGTTTTTCCGTATCTGTAGCCCGCATGGCTATAGTTGATGTCCTGTTACTACCTGATTTCATATGCTTTCCCCTTTATTTAATGGTAATATAGCATATTGTATGAATTTTGTAAATACAAAATATAGATTATGTAGCATCAATAGTTATACATAGATAGGGATTCTAGCCGGTTTTGGTATAGCTTTTATTGCCCCAGTCGCATATCAATATGCATAATCCCACCATCATCATAAGGCTCTCCAGAAGCTACAAAACCAAAACTCTGATAAAATTCTTGTAGATTAGACTGTGCAGAAATGATTACCGACAGATCTTTAAAATGCTGAGCAGCAAAACTTAAACATTCGCGCATTAGTTCTTGCCCCATGCCTTTGCCACGCCATTCTTTAGCCACCACAATGCGGCCTATATGCACCAGGTTATCTTCTTGGTAAATGCGTGCATAATAAGCTAATTGCTTATTCTTATAACCTAGTAAATGCCGAGCGCCTTGATCGTGATTATCCAGATCTTGATACAAGGAATTTTGCTCAAGCTGAAATACCGCCTCGCGCAATTGCAGAATATCGTAGAGTTGCTGCAGGCTAAGCTCGCTAAATTTAACTGGGTTAGCATTCATAAGATGATTATATCAGATTTTTAATAGCTCGCGCGCTGGTATTTGCCGGGTTTATACTTATATTCGCGCAACACTTGGAATAAAAGTCGGTATTTATTTTTTGCGCTCCAAATATAGTAGCCGTGTGCGCCAGCATCTAATGCGCCTTGAATTTGCGCTCGAATATAGCGCTTACGTTGCTGCCATGACATAGGGTAACGATAATTGCTAATCTCAAGATATGCATATACTCTAACATGATCATGATCTTTTAATTGTTTTTTTAACAAACGCACTGATTTATGCACGGTTTGATAAGGCCTTTGTGAATGATAACGAAACGGTTCATAGTGTGACGGATACACCATCGGACAAATCGCGTTAAGCTCTCGGGCAAAATACCCAACATGCTGACCAATTCGGTAGGATGGCCGTTCTGCTGCCACACCGAAAATATCGATTTGCAACTTCACCCCAGTGCCATCAAGTTTTTCGCGAAAATAACGAATCACTTTATAAATATCTACCACGTTTTGCTTAGAACGCGCCGCCCGTGGCTTAAAGCGAATATAATCTAATTGAATCTCATCGGCACCAACACGTATCGCATAAGCTGCTTTGCGCCAGCGATTTTCCCAAATCTTTTTATTGCGTACTTGATGGCGTAAACCACCATGTGGAAATACCACCACTCGCGCCACATAACGTATTCCATGATCTTTAACCATCTTAATATTGCGCGCATAACGTTTACTGGGACGATTGATATCAATAATAAACGTATCGATACCTACTTCTTTGGCATTTTTAATTAAGGATTGTAACTTGCGAGTATGTTCGGCAGTTGATTGAGTAATATAAATTCCCTTAACATGTGCATGTGCTTCGGCGGGTATCATGCCTGCAATAAGCAAGGCAATCATAAAAATAGCTATGGCAATCCCTCTCATGACGTGTTCCCTTGTACCCAATAACTATTTTTCAATATAGAACATTTCTAAAAAATTTCCGGGATCAGGAGGTAAGGATTTTTTTTATTAGTCCAGGCCCCTGGTAAACAAGGCCCGTATAGAGTTGGATTAGGCTCGCACCCGCAGCTAGCATGATTTTAGCTTTTTCTGGGGAATCAATGCCGCCCACCCCAATAATCGGTAATTTTCCTTGGCTTACCTCATGAATTTTAGCAACTGCCCGACATGCGCCTTCGAAAATTGGTGCTCCACTTAGCCCCCCTTTTTCTGGACCTGATAATAGGTGCTCGACTGATTGATGATTGACACTGGTATTACTCATTACCACGCCGTCCATATTATATCGCATCATTAAATGCACCAAGGCTTCTAACTCAGTTGATGCAATATCACCATCCAGCTTAATTAATAAAGGCACATAACGCTGATATTGCTGCTGTAACTTGGCTTGATCGGCTTTTAATAATTCTAATAAATGAGAAATATATTCTGGCGTTTGTAATTGTCTTAAATCGGGTGTATTGGGCGAAGAAATATTAATCGTCACATAATCCACATAAGGATAAAGTTTTCGCAAACAAATTAAATAATCATGATGTGCGTGTTTTAAATCGGTAGTAAGATTTTTACCAATATTTACCCCGATAATGCCCGGCAACTTACGCTGCTTGATACGCTCAACTAAATAATCAACGCCCTTATTGTTAAACCCCAAACGATTAATTAGAGCATTGGCTTTGGGAATACGTAGTAAGCGTGGTTTAGGATTACCAGCTTGTGGTGCAGGCGTTACCGCACCTAACTCAACAAAACCAAAGCCTAATGATAACAAACCGTCAATGGCATCACCATTTTTATCAAAGCCTGCCGCCAAACCTAATCGATTGGGGAATTTTAACTGAAATAATTCAATCGGATCTACCGATGCTTGCTGCTGTTGTCGCTGATACCACCATAAAGGCAAACCCGCTAAAATTTTCAGACTTAAATCATGTGCGGTTTCTGGCGGCAAACAAAATAATAACCGTCGCAATAGGCGATAACACATTACTTTTCTACCACGCAGGCTTTAGCCCATACACGTAACATTGCATTACTACCTTTATGCTGCTCATATGGCACTTCACGAATCTCAACGCCAAAATTACGTTCTTGCAGAGCCAATAAAACTGGGCCTAAAGATTCTGGGGTTTCGCCTTTTTCATTTAGCAACGGAAACACTCTTACTTCGTGTGCAATTCGAGATAACTCTAAAACAATTTGATCAGGCGTTGCATTTGAACAGGCTCGGCTGTGAAACAATAAATCTGAACACAGTGCTAACTCAAACTCAAAATCTTTAAATGGCAAATCAACACAGCTCATGGGCCGATAGCGTTGTTCTTTAACTCCAGACGCATAATCTTCTAAAAATTCTGTCTTGCTAACTTCCCAAGCATCCGCAATCGCTGCCAATGCCACTTTATCACTGACTCGCAAACGATCCGCATAGTTTTGCAAATGCTTTTCGCTAACCGCAAGTAACTCATCAGCATGTTCTTGCATTGCTTGCCTATCGTGATCATAAGCTTCATCACCGCTGACCACCTTATGACCATGTCGATGCATATAAGCATTAAAGCTTGAGACGCCTCCCGGGTAATCGAGAATTAATTTGTTAAGATCCTGATCGTTTAAGTCAAACATCTGACAATAATCGTGAAAATTATATACCCAACCTGGCACAATACTGTGTTTAGTCATTGTGAATACCCCTTATCAATGGTTAAATAGGCTAGCCGTTCAGTCAGCAATGAATGGCTTTTTAAAACGCTATTTTTAAGAAGGGATATCATAGCATGTTTCAAGGCTTAAATTTCGACTTACCCGAGACAATTTTAATGTTACGCGATGCGGTACGTGATTTTGCACAAACTGAAATCGCCCCGCGCGCCAATGAAATTGATGAATCCAATAAGTTTCCACGCGAACTTTGGCCTAAACTGGGTGAATTAGGTTTGCATGGCATTACCGTTGCCGAAACTTATGGCGGTGCCGATATGGGTTACCTGGCACACGTGATTGCCATGGAAGAAATTAGCTGCGCCTCTGGCTCAATTGGATTGAGCTATGCCGCGCATTCTAATCTTTGCATTAATCAACTTCATCGTTTTGGAACTGATAAACAAAAACAAAACTATTTACCTAAACTTGTCAGTGGTGAACACGTTGGTGCACTTGCTATGAGCGAAGCTAATTCAGGCTCGGATGTTGTCAGCATGAAATTAAAAGCTGAAGATAAAGGCGATCATTTTGTTTTAAATGGCACTAAAATGTGGATTACCAATGGTCCTGAAGCTGATGTCGCGATTGTCTATGCAAAAACCGACCCTGAAGCCGGTAAACGTGGCATTACCACATTTATTATTGAAAAAGATTTTGCCGGATTTAGCACCGCGCAAAAACTCGATAAACTTGGCATGCGCGGCTCAGATACTTGTGAATTAGTATTTGAGAATTGCAAAGTCCCTAAAGAAAATATTTTAGGAGAACTTAACCAAGGGGTAAAAGTTCTAATGAGCGGCTTAAATTACGAACGTGTAATTATTGCGGCTGGCCCGGTTGGTGTGATGCAAGCCTGCTTAAATTTGGTCGCGCCTTATGTGCATGAACGCAAACAATTTGGCAAAGCCATTGGCGAGTTCGGTTTGATTCAAGCTAAGGTTGCCGACATGTATACTGCTTTAAATGCTAGTCGCGCATTACTGTATACCGTAGCCAAAAATTGTGACAATAACACTATCACTAATAAAGATGCGGCTAGTGCAATTTTATTTGCCTCCGAAAATGCCACTCAAGTAGCACTGCAAGCTATTCAATGCTTGGGCGGTAATGGTTATATCAATGAGTACCCAGCTGGACGCTTATTACGTGATGCTAAACTTTATGAAATTGGCGCCGGGACTTCAGAAATTCGTCGCCTTATTATCGGCCGGGAAATTTTCCGCGAAACCGCGTAAGGAATTCATTATGTCAGAGATTATTATTGCTAGCGCTAAGCGTACCCCAATTGGTCAATTTAACGGCTATTTTAAACAAATGCCTAGCACTCAATTAGGTGCTAATGCAATTAAAGCCGTATTAAATGACACAAAAATTAAATCTGAAAATATTAATGCGGTTTATATGGGCTGCGTTTTATCTGCCGGTCTTGGTCAAGCTCCAGCACGTCAAGCAGCGCTTGCTGCTGGAATTACCGCTGCTACGCCCTGCACTACAATCAATAAAGTTTGCGGCTCTGGCATGCAAAGTATTATTTATGCTTATCAAGCCATGCGTTCTGATAATCTAGATTGCGTGATTGCTGGCGGCATGGAAAATATGTCAATGGCACCCTATTTATTAAAAAAAGCCCGTAGCGGTTATCGACTTGGTCATAGCGAATTATACGATCACATGATCTTAGACGGCCTGGAAGATGCTTACAGTGGCGAATCAATGGGCTTATTTGCTGAAAAATGCGCCAGCAAATTCAATTTAAGTCGTGAACAACAAGATGAATAT
>JAHZKQ010000072.1 GCA_022600315.1 Gammaproteobacteria bacterium | reverse complement strand
TGGCAGCATACTTGAGGAGATTTTGGATTGAGGCTAGCCGATGAAGAAATTTAAAAGTAATTGTTTTCAAATTTCAAGGAGACTTTAATGGAATGGCAATACTTGTTTATGATACTTGCTTATCCGGCATGTATTTTATTGTTTAACTACCTGGAGATTAAATTATTTTAATTTTAGGTAATTATTTTTAACAACCAAAAGGAATATTAAAATGCAAAATTTAAAAACTTTTTTTAAAAGCTTTTTTTCTAAAGAGGCAAAGGCTGCTGTTTGTGTAACTTTTTAAAACTAAAGTCAATCAATAGTTCTTGATATAGAAACTTGAAGTGAATTAAGCTTGTTCTGGATGGCGGTGAGTTGTTTGTTTTTTAGTTTGCAGAGTTTTTTTAAATGTTGGGTATCGTCAAACCTGGTCAGTAGAGCAATATTAAACATTGTGCCGGGTTTGATTGATTTTCTGTGATCCATGGCATATCTGACTAAGTCCTCTCTCCGTTTGATCCTAACATTCTCGGATACATTGGAAATCTTTCCTGCTGAAAGACAAGTGCTAATGTCAATGTATAATCCATTCTTAGCAAGCTCAAACTGATTAAGCACATTAACCTTTATACTGCTCTCAGCTTTTGAATTATAGTTCTGGTGATTTAAGACCCATAATGATAATGATACCAGGCCAGAAATAAGTCCCGCTATAATTGCTTCACGAGTTCTTAGCAATCCGTTTTCACTGGCCTTTTTTTTAGAATTTTTCTTAGCCATTGCGCTGCTCAACCTCAAGTAATCTCAATTTAAATGAGCCACTTTTTGCAATCTCGCAAAGCCGTATATTCTTCATTAACTCAACCGAGTGGCCGTTATAGTTTAAGTTTTTTAAATACACACAATTTTTATCTCCAAATTGCCAAAAATCACTACAATATTTATCTTCAAGATAATAATATGCCAAGTAACGTGAAATTGATGATGACTTGTTATCCTTCAAGGATGGAAACATAATTAGTGCGCAATAGCGGATATCATTGGGATGTGCTTTTAGAGTTTTGATAGCATGCAAAACATCACTTGTTGACATTACTTGATAGGCTTTATCTAGCTTGCGAAGTGATAAATCTGCTTTAGTAATTGGGGAAAAGTAAAAATACAGTGCTAACGTTAAAGTAAGTAAAAACAGTAAAATCATTAGCTTCTCAGCTATAAGTTTTAGTGTTATTTCTTTATCTCTATTTTTAAGGTAAGAAAAAACACTGGAAAAAGTCCCCAGATAACCAAAAATAATTAGCACTATAACTCCTGATAGTGCAGACATTTCAATATCTTTACTAAAAAAGTATGTAAGCACTACTGTTAATAACACCCAAAAAATATTTACTGACATCACTACAACCTACTAACGTTCTATCTAAAATAATTTACTTTGACCTTCTCTTATCTTTATATCGCCCCACCTGCAATTGCTGATAGGTTTTATCACTACCTTGAAAATAACTGTGACAGTATTGATATCCGTACATTTCATAAGCCGCTACTTTGGCGTCTATCTTGGGATTACGAAAATCCACTACAGGTTGTATGCCGGGTTCACAAACACTAAAAACAATACGTTGATTTTCACTTTGGGATTTTGCTCGCAGTACTTTTCGGTATTTTGGAATCAGTGGCCGCACATATTTCTTAAAATAATCCACATAAGATAAATGACCATATTTTGCTTGAGCCGATTTTATTTCTTGTTGCATGCGTTGTTGAGCAATCCTATACACTGCCAAAGCATCATTAATACGTTTCTTATTGTCGTCTGTGGTAGGTGCGAGACGTAATGTTTGATAAAAACTATTTGCCTTACTCTTTGCCATAAATGCACAGTAACGACTGCGATATTGAATAAAGGTAGTATATCTTGCAACACTCTCTGGACTGCTAATATCTAATAAGTTAGGAATGCAGTTTGTAAAATCATTTTGACTTTTAAACCATTGAATCGCCGCAGGCATTAAGGCCTTCACTTTATTTTGATACAATAATTTAACTTTTTTTACAGTTTCTGACTTAGGTTTATTTATATGATTGTTAGATAAAAAGAGCAATTGATTAAATGCTAAATTTTGATAGTCTTGTTGTGCGCTATTAATTTTTTTACGAATAAGTTCTTGATAGCTTAATAATGACAAGGTCCATGGTCTTTTTTTCTGTGCTTTTGGTGATTTTAAAAGTTTTTTCTCAAACTGGAACTTCCATACTTGAAAAAGATCGATAGGCCGCTTAACTGAAAGCCCATATAAGTGGCTTGCTTTATTTAGTGTATGGCTTAATTGTTGGCTAATAGATAGCAGTGCTTTTTTATTTGCATCAGTTTGATTAGTAATGTATTTATCAACTACTGTTTCATAATTTAAAAATCCATTGATAATTTGACTATCTAAATGATTCTGCTTTACTATTTGCTTTTGGATTTTAAGGCTTATGCTATTTTCTTCATAACCATCAATTGTATGGATTGCTAGTTGGCTAATCAATAAACTAGTAAATACAATAGCTAAGATACTTAAAACGACTAAACCAAATTTATGCAACATTTTTAATCTCCTCATATTTATGCTCATTATTTTTTACAGTATTCAATGCAAAACCAAAGCCAATACCACCAGTAAAACCACGGCAATAATCATCACAATTGTCATCGCTTCACTCATGCCTTTAAAGAAGGCTGGGATAATCTTTTGCAGAAAGATTTGTTTTATTGTTTTCTGTTTAGTCATAATTAGTCACTATCAAAACTCATCACACATATTTGCTAAGCTATTCTGCTTGGTTGAATCAATATACTTATGACTACCTGTCGGTTCCGTTGTGAAAAAGGTCCTATGGCGGATTTCCTTGCCGGTTCTCTAATTTTCTAACTTCTGTTCATTCTGTACATCATCCAATACATTAACATTCACTGTTAAGTCGCTATAATACACTGTGTCTATTATATAGTCAATAGCTAACTTATTGAAAAATAAAGATAAATACCCCAAATTTATATATGATAAAGCCCAATTTTTATAGCTGTTATTTCTTTTTATAAACAATCAGATAAGTGCTATGACCCCAAATTTTTATAAAAAAATGCCCAATTTTATCTCGGCGTTTTGAAAGATAATGGCTAGAGTTTCTCACTTTTTATGTTGTGATACCGATATCTTCTTCTGTTGATGGCAAACCACAGTATCGTTGTAAAATACTAAGTAACTTCATTTGCGTTAGTGGTTTTGCGTGTACTTCATCAAATCCGGCGGCGATATATTTTGTGGGGTTATCTATGTTGCAAGCCGTTAAGGCAACCACTGCCAAGTCAGGGCGCATGGCTTTAATGCAAGGGCAGAGTAGTAGTCCATTAATATCCGCTAAGTGGATATCCAGCAATACTAAATCAAATATATCTCGACTGATACAGTGCGTGATATCGGTGCCGCGATTAAGCACAACGGTATTACAATTAAATTGATTTAGGAAATGGCAAGTGACTTTTTGACAAATTGGATCGTCTTCTACCAGTAGTACGTGGTTTGATATACAGTAATCTGGAAACTCAGGTTTCATGTTAAATTCCTTTTTAAGTTAAATGCTTGTGCATTATCTCTTAAAAAGTTGGCGTAAAGGCGCCAGATTATGGCTGATGTTAGCCAATTCTGGCGGATTTGCGCCAAGTTAAAAAATTTCAGTGCAAGCAACCTTTTTTATAAGCGGTAAAAACTAGTGCAGTATTATTCTGACAATGTAATTTTTGGCGTAAACTTTTTAATAGCCGAGTGACATGGCGAGATGAGCAATCTAATTCAACTTCCAGTTGTTTTACACAATAATCATCACGCAATAAGCTTAAGCATTGCTGTTCATTTTGGGTGAGTATAAGTTTTGGGTCAGGAAATAAATTGGCAGATTTTTCAGGAAGTATCACTTTATCGAATCGTTTAATCATTGCTTGCAAAACTTGATTCATTAAAATGACCGGCATACCCCATAGCGTATAACCATGCTGTAAATAATGATTCACCATATCAATGGGTACGCATTGATAATCGACAATAGATGATTCAGATAACATTATCGCAGCTCCCGCCAACCAATAATGGTTTAAGGCGTGAGAGAGTCCACGGGATTGCTTGTTTTAAGGTTAAATAATTAGCCCCAAGGGCCAAATTAGTAATAAGAATGAAGAAAGTCTTGACGAATGTAGGCAAAATGCCTAATGTTCCCTTAGCCATTACTGATACCTTGTATATTGGTGATGGTTAGCGGCTCGCTTGTGTTTGTGCACTTGCGGGTCGCGCTTAAATTTTTTAGAAAATAAATATGTTTGTGATGGATTCCTTTCGGTTGAGTAGTAGATCTTGCGTCCTAGCTCAACTTTTTCAGTTTGTAAATAGATTTTTTAAATTTCTGAACGACCCCATTTACCTTTACCGCCGACACTTTTTAGCATTGATTAAAGCCATATTGGCATGCGTGTAATTTGGATTATGTGCGGCTTTTAATAAATAATTAAGGCCTAACTGATAATGTTTTTGCCGGCAAAGAAAAGCGCCATAATTATTTTGTGCGGCGGGGCACAGCAGACGATTCCTGTTCATCTCCATTGTCCAGATCACGCTTCAACTGTGGCTTTGCGTCGGCTTCAATGGCAGCATCAATTTCAGCTTCCACAGCAGGTGTGATGTCAGATGGTGAAATGAAACCTTTCGCATCAGGCACAATCGCATCCTGAACAAAATGTATTCCACATCGCCCGTCTTTGACTGGATGGATTCCTTCGGTAATGAGCAATGTTCCCATTGCCCTCTGCAACGCCACGATCGAGGTCAAGTAGCGGACCTGTGCGCTGCTCCACTCACGTTCAGCTTCGGTGCGACGTTGTTGTGCGTCGAGAAGATTTTCCAGCACCACGCCCAGTAAGCCGCCTTCGTCACCCATCATTTCCCAGCGCCGGGTAAGGATATTTTCTTCTTCGATGGCAGTGACCAGAACCTGCTTCTTGGTTGACTGCTGTGCCAACGCGGTATTTACATTGATGAGCGCGGTATCAATGTCGGCGGTAGTGAGTTGC
>JAHZKQ010000071.1 GCA_022600315.1 Gammaproteobacteria bacterium | reverse complement strand
ATAATATCTTCGCCTAGGCTGCGAGTTGCGATTAAACTACCAATGCAGCCACGTAATTGGCCATTAATTTCTAAGGTCACAAAACAGGCGCCGGGTTTTTCTAAATCGCCTTTAATATCAACCTGCTTAAATGACAGCGCTTTGCGGTGTTTTAAGCCGTATTCGATGGATTGTTTGGCTAAATTGGTGAGTGCTAAAATATTTTTATTCTCAAAAACATGATACGCCGCATAACCCACCACGCGTGATTTATCGCCTTGCGTGTCGCCAGAGTTGCGAAGATCCAATAAGTTACATTGCATCTGACGATGCTTGGCGACTTTTAATAAGCCTTTTAAAGGGCGTGAACCACAGGCTTTATCAGGTTGCACTAAATCTAGATTTAAATCCACGATTGCTTGGGCGGTGGCTTTATCAATTTTATTGGCATCATTATAAGGATGATAATGGCTCATATCGGTGCTAATCACAATTAGCGTGCTGGCATCACCCCAGACTTTATTTAATAAGCGCGCGACATTTTCTGGTGAGCTATCGCCGACAATCACTGGAATAATTTTAAAGTCGGTTAACAGCGTTTGCAAAAACGGCAGCTGCACCTCTAAGCAATGTTCATTATGAAATGGGCGTTTTAATAATTCGACATCTGGTAACACTGCTAGATGCTTAATAAATTCGGTATCCAGTGTAACCTGCCCTAACGGTGTGGCAAAGTCATCAGCTGGATGTACGGCAATCCCGCGAAACGCCATGCGGTGCGCTGGTCCAAGTAAGACCACGCGTTTTATGCTATCGGCATGGGTTTTTAATATTGAATAGGCATTGGCGGCAATCTCACCCGAATAAATATAGCCAGCATGGGGTGCTATAATGACTTTAGGAAGTGTTGTGTTATCGGTGTTGGCTTTACTCAGGCAATCAGCAATTATTTGCTTGAGCACTCTAACTTCAGCGGGGTAAAACATTCCGGCGACTTCAGCAGGTTTAGTTTGCATAATCACTCCTGGTATATGGGGGTCATTAAATTATGGAAGATTTTATTAAAGAAACCAAGTATTGGCATAAATTAGAGGATGATCGTATTCAATGCGATCTTTGCCCGCGGGTTTGTCGTTTGCGTGAAGGTCAAAAAGGTTTGTGTTTTGTCCGTGAACGTCAAAATGATCAAATCGTATTAACTACCTATGGTCGCTCGAGTGGATTTTGTATTGATCCGGTGGAGAAAAAACCTTTAAATCACTTTTTACCTGGCAGCTCAGTCTTTTCATTTGGCACGGCTGGTTGTAATTTGGCTTGTAAATTTTGTCAAAACTGGGATATTAGTAAATCGCGCGAAATTGATACCCTAGCCGATTCCGCATCCCCGGAACATATTGCTAACACCGCTAAAAAACTTGGTTGTCAAAGTGTGGCGTTTACTTACAATGATCCAGTTATTTTTCATGAATATGCTATTGAAATTGCTAAGTGTTGTCATGAATTAAATATTAATGCCATCGCGGTGACCGCGGGTTATATTTGCCCTGAGCCACGCCGCGAGTTTTTTAGTTATATGGATGCGGCGAATATTGATTTAAAAGCCTTTAGTGAAAAATTCTATCGAAAATTAACTGGCTCTGATTTACAAACGGTACTAGAAACACTAATTTATTTAAAACAAGAAACTAAAGTTTGGTTTGAGATTACCACCCTATTAATTCCAGGAGAAAATGATTCCGATCAAGAAATTGAAAAAATGAGTCAATGGATTTTAGATAACCTAGGTGTTGATGTGCCATTATTTTTTACCGCGTTTCATCCGGATTGGAAAATGCAAGACAAACCAGCTACCCCTTTATCGACCTTAATCCGAGCCCGTGAAATCGCCATAAAAAATGGCTTGCGTTATGTTTACACTGGTAACAAGCACAACCCTGAAACCGAAACCACTTATTGCCCTAACTGTCAGCGGGTACTAATTCAGCGTGACTGGCACCAAATCAGCACTTATAATGTAGTTAAAACCAATCAATGTCCGGACTGTCATCAGGCTATTCCAGGAGTATTTGAGCGTGGTCACGGCACTTGGGGTCGGCATCGGCAGCCGATTCGGTTAAGTGGGTTGATAGGCGAAGATTGATTGGGATGCTATTTGCAGCGTAGTTGCAATAAAGCCCGGTTATTATTTTTTTTATAGTTTGTGAAACGGCAATTTTTATTCGGATAGTTTAGACATAATTCAGTAATATGTTGTCCATAAAACAGGTTGCGACCTTTTTTAAATTTTGTGCCAGGGCTGTTATAGAGTGTTTGGTTTAATGGGGACTTTTTATATATCACTAATAATGACACATTTTTAAGTTGAGTTTTTTGAAAGCCACTTAATCTCACCACAACTCTCTTGCAATCTGTTTGGCGCACGGAATTACAACCGCCTAAGGCATTATTATTTTTAAATATCCAGCCAGGTGTGGCGCAAAATTTTGCGGCTGACGCACTTTGCCAAACTATTAATCCTAATATCGTAAATGACATTATAGCGATAATGTACTTTATATTATGTTTTATTAATTGCATGCCTTTTTCTCCTACATATGAGGGAAATATAGCATAATTAGGTATATTTTCTGGGCTTATAAATTACTGTAAACGTTTGATTTAAAAGGCAGGGCTACTATTAAAATCAGGCGGTT
>JAHZKQ010000070.1 GCA_022600315.1 Gammaproteobacteria bacterium | reverse complement strand
TTCAATGTTGTAACTCATAACCACTACAACCAATAAATCAATTTATTATAGAATCGGCTTAAAGCACACATAGTTAAGCTCCAGCCTACTAATAGAATTAAAATATCTACCAGCCAGCTGACCGGATGGGCCACTTGGCCCAATAATGGATAACGCACCACACTAATTAAATGGTACAGCGGGTTGAGGTTCAAACAAACAAAAGCAATCTTGCCTTGGCCAAGCTGTGATTCCGACCAAAAAATCGGCGTTACAAACATCGAGATCTGCAATAGACTCATAACAATCTGCTGGATATCTCGAAACCGCGCACACAATAAACCAAAAGCTATGGCAATCCAACTGCAGTTAAGCACCAGTAAAATAAACCCAGGAATAACTAACAAGGTATTATGATTAATATGCAACCGAAAAATAATTGCCACTACTAAAAACACTACGAATTGATGTAAGAACGCCATAATATTCCGCGCCACGACTAAAAAAGCATAAAAGCTATAGGGCAAAGCAATCTGCTTCATATAGCCTTCCATCACTACAAAAGTCGAGCAAGAGTCAGTAACGGTCGTAGAAAAAAAAGCCCAGATCACAAACCCAGATGCAAAAAACGGCAGATACTCGTGCATATTTCTATGCCACAGCGCTGAAAATAACACTCCCATGCTGGCAATAAAAATCGCTACACTTAAAGTGGCCCAAAATGGTCCAATGACTGTGCGTCGATAACGCCGCCGAATATCCGCGTAAGCAAGATATAACCACAAGTTCCATTTCTTAAAGCCATTAACATAGTCAGTCACGCCCAACCAAAAAGAAGATATTTTATTCTCTTCTCCCTGCACCGATGGCCCTATAACACCCTGTGGTAAAGTATCTGTTGTATTCTCCACTGAATTATCTCACTACTATATTAAACAGCAATTTTCTCTGCTTGCTCAGCTTCTAGATTATTATCGGAATACAGCGCGTTTACATAAAACTCTCTAACTTTTTCTACCGTATAAGCAATCTCTTCTTTGGTTAAATAAGGGTGCGCTGGCAAAGTAATCACCTCTTGGCCATGGCGCTCTGCCATTGGGAAGTCACCGTTTTTATAGCCTAAATGCTTAGCTGCTGGCTGCAAGTGCATTGGAATCGGGTAATGTATTTTGACCTCAATACCGCTGTCTTTTAGATATTGCAATAATTGATCACGGTACTTAACGCGCAACACATAAATATGAAAGACGTGATACACCCCTTCACGTCGTACTGGCACATCAATAAAATCCATTAAATCGGCAAAAGACTGATCATAAAAGTGGGCAATCCCACGACGTTTCTCAGTAATGACTTCTAGTTGATTAATTAATCGATTCGCAATCACCGCTTGCACGGTATCCATACGACAATTAATGCCAAACTCAACGCACACATCCCGATCGATTAGGCCGTGATTGCGATAGAGGCGTAATTTCTCTGCATATTCATCCGAATGAGTGATAATTACTCCCGCATCCGACCAAACGTTCAAATTCTTCAAGGGGTGCAGGCTAAACCCTGCAAACTGCCCCCAACTACCAACAGACTTACCATCAATTTTACCCAGAATCGTTTGGCAAGCATCTTCCACCAAATAGAGGCCATGTTTATCAGCAATGGCTTTAATTCTTGGCATATCAGCAATATTGCCTGTGTAATGAACCGGCAAAATCGCTTTGGTTTTCTCAGTAATGGCCGCTTCGATTTTATTTGGATCGATTACATAACCATTTTCACTGTCAACAAAAACTGGCGTCGCCCCCACTTGCACAATGGCGCCCACGCTAGCAATAAATGTATTAGCACAAGTAATCACCTCATCGCCCGCACCAATACCAAGCATTTTTAATGCCATCGCCAACGCATCAGTACCTGTACCTACCCCAATGGCATGTGGTGCATTATGTAATTTAGCAAACTGCTTTTCAAACTTCTCCAATTCAGCGCCCAAAGTAAAATCGGTAGTTTTTACAAACTCGCGTAGATCATCTAAATAAGGTTCAATATCGGCAAACTGACGCTCTAAATATGAATAAGGGACTTGCATGGATTGTTCCTCCTATTTGAACAACGATGGAACTCACACTCTCAAGCTCCATTAAAACTAAATCGAATTCTACCTGGTTAGCTGTTGACTCTCAACTTATCGATTACTTTAAGTAAGCCATACCCTCACCCGCATCGGCTGGCAACATACAACCGCTGAACAATGCACTAGTCTGCTCGCAAAGCATTTTAACCAAGGGGAAAAAATCTTCTACCCGGCTCATTTTTCCTGCCGGCAAATTTGCTGCATAATTTTTAAATTCAGCCGGCTTATCAGCTAAAAATCCTGCCATATTATTCCCTGCAGCAATAAAGCTGCCTGGGCAAAATCCCGTGGCCACTACGCCTGTTGCAGCCAACTCTCGGCCTAAGCTCCTGACATAGGCCGCTAGACCTGCCTTTACCGTGTTATATGCCACCGAGCCATGTGCTGCCATCGCGGCGGTGGAAGCGATATGGATTAAAACTCCCGCTTTGCGTTCCAGCATCTTGGGAATAAAGTGGTGATTAATTTGTATCACCGAAGCTAAATTAATCGCTGCCAATTTCTCAAACTCCGCGCGCGACAGCCACGGTGAATGCATCTTAAAACCCCCACCCGCACAATGAATAATCACTTCAGGAATAAATTCTAACCCCAATATTTTAGAAAGAATTTTATCTAAATCCACCGCATCTTCAAAATCTATGGCGTAAATTCTAGCTGGCCGCTGCATCTTCATTTGCAAATCTTCAAGCTTTTGTATTGACCGCGATAATAAACACAAATCTACACCAAGTTCAGACAGCCATAAGCTTAAAGCCTTGCCCAGTCCACTGCCAGCACCGGTGATTAAGATTTTTTTATTCTGCATGAGTTAAACTTTGACTCAGATATTATTGACCTAAAAGATAGCATAACTGCTAAATAAATAACATAGACCGTGAATCTAATCTACGCTAGACTGACGATCTCAATACCCACAAAATTAGTCCGATTCTGCCAAGGAGAGTCTAAGTATGCTAAGGCCTTTTCTTAAACGTTTCGTGCAAGCAAGGCAAGAGTTACGCGGCAATTCGATGGCGGAAAGTTTGCTTATTATCTGCCGGAAAACTTTTAGCTTCTTTAAAATTGCATTTAGAAAATTATGCCATACACTTCAAACTAGC
>JAHZKQ010000069.1 GCA_022600315.1 Gammaproteobacteria bacterium | reverse complement strand
TCACCGCTCTTTGAAGAAGGGTGGCCAGTTGCTTATCGACTTCGCCGCTAATTTCTTTAAGTTTCTTTGAAGTCTCTTGAGTAAGCTCATTAACTCGCTGGCTTAAAGTATCACTGCTAGTTTTAAAGGTTTTATTCACTTGATTTCCAAGTTCATTTAAACCCTTTTGTAAAGATTCTTGAATAATTTTTAACGCAGAAATCTGATGCTGATCGAAGCTGGTGCGCTGTTCGAGTTGATATTTATGTTGTTCGGTTAATAGCTTTTGAATTTGTTCATGAGTTTGACTAGTTTGTTGTAGTTTTTCTTGAATAATGGCAAGTTCTTTATCTAGGCTAGATTCAGACTTGGCTTTATTGCTGAGTAGTCGCTGAATTAAAAACACGTTGATTGCAATTAAAATCACCACAAAGCTAATATTACTAACTAATAATTCCCAGTTCATCAATCCATCCTTGAGTTATTTAATGGTGGCTGTAGTTAATTCTTTGGTTTTTATAAGTACTTCAGTAACATGTCCTGGCACTTTTACTTTGCGCCATTCGTGAAGCAGTTTGCCGTTACTATCGATTAAAAATGTGCTGCGCTCAATGCCTAGATATTTTCGGCCATACATGCTTTTTTCTTTCATCACTTCAAATAATTCGCAAATAGTTTTTTCAGGATCACTGATAAGAGGAAAGGGCAGGGAGTACTTTTCGCTAAAGTTTTGGTGTGATTTCATGGAGTCTTTTGAAATGCCGATAATTTCAGTATTTAAGTTTTTAAATTTTTTATAAGCATCACGAAAATCTTCAGATTCTTGGGTGCAGCCTGAAGTATTATCTTTAGGATAAAAATACAATACGATATTCTTGCCGCTAAAATCTTCGAGTGATTTAGCTTCGGTGCTAGTGGCGATGAACTTAAACTTAGGGATCTTTAAGTTTAATTTAACTTTTGGCATGGTGAACTCCTGTTACAGCTTTGACACAAAGGTTGCAGTGGCTATGGCAGATAGCATAGAATCTTAGGCCACTGATTACAACTGTTAAGGATTTGCCAATGTTTTCTGGGAGTATGGTGGCGATTGTCACTCCAATGCTAGCCAGCGGCGAGGTCGACTATGATGCATTTACTCGGCTGATAGAGTGGCATCTTGAGGCCAAGACGGATGCTATTGTGGCTTTGGGTACAACCGGTGAGGCGCCGACCATTACCGCCAAAGAGCGTTCAAAAATTATTCAGCATGTGGTTAAGCGGGTAAATGGTAAAGTGCCGGTGATTATTGGTGCTGGGGCAAATTCTACTCAGCATACCATTGAGCTCACCAAAGAGGCCATGCAACGAGGTGCGGATGCTGCGCTGTTGGTGACGCCCTATTACAATAGGCCGACCCAGGAAGGTTTATTTCAGCATTACAGCGCGGTGGCTAAAGCGGTGCCGTTACCACAAATTCTTTATAATGTGCCAGCTAGAACGGGTTGTGATCTATTGCCAGAAACGGTAGCACGATTAAGCAAGCTGGCGAATATTGTGGCTTTAAAAGAAGCGACTGGCAGTTTGGAGCGCTTAAAAGAACTCGTCGATCTAAATTTAAAACTCGATTTATTAACGGGTGTTGATGAAAGTGTATTAGATTTTTTATTGGCAGGTGGAAGGGGTGTGATTTCAGTAGCTGCAAATATTGTGCCTGAACAATTTGCAAAGTTATGTCATGCGGCGTTAGCGGGTGATATTACTTTAGCGCAAACCATTAATCAAAAATTAACCGAATTAAATCGGTTATTGTTTATTGAAAGCAATCCGATTCCGGTAAAGTGGTTATTGGCCAAAATGGGTTTGATAGAGTCTGGGATTCGTTTGCCATTAACCCCTTTAGCAGCAGAACATCAGGCTGCGTTGAGTGAGCTATTGGTCTCGATTTCAGCGAGCAGTATAGTTAGTAGTTAAATAAAGGAAAGTATGGTTATGAAATTTATTAAAGTCAGTTTATTATTATTCGTTGCTTTTTTGTTAGCAGCTTGTGCAGAGTTTGGTTTGGGGCATAAAGACAGACGTTATGCAAAACATGCGACAGTGATCCCAAAAATGAAAATACCACCGGCTACCGGGGTGCCAAAAATTGAAAGCTATTATCCAATTCCGAAAATAGCGCTTAATAGCCAGGAAAAAAAGCCATCAATTCTTCCGCCTGGCAGTAAAATATTGCAATATAGGCATCAGCTCATTCATCACCATGATCCACTGGGGCTGGAAAAACCTGCAGCTAAGAGTAATAAAGTCGACAACCAATCTCTTTTTGCACCACGCGCTTTGCAAATTCCTGCTAATAAAAAATTAGCTTGGAATGTAGTTGGCAAGGCCTTGCATCATACGCATTACCAAGTTTTGGATGAGGATCAGGATTTAGGTACTTATTACGTATTAGATTCAGATAAAACCGCGGGCAAAGTGACTTCCATTACTCCAATTTATCGAGTCAATGTGAAGTCGATGGGTAAAGGTTCGGTGGTAACGGTATTTGATCGTAATAATATGCCATTAGACCCTGCGGCGGCAAAACAAGTATTGGCGGCTTTACAGCATGCCATTAAAACAGGGTAGTTTTATGAAAGTAACTAAAAAAGAATTATTATACAGCGGCAAGGTAAAATCATTATTTGCTACAGATAACCCCGATTTATTAATCACCGAGTTTCGTGATGATACTACGGCCTTTGACGGCGAGAAAAAAGCTAAGCTTGCTTCTAAAGGTCAAGTAAACAATGAAATTAATTCGATGATTATGGCGCATCTAGAAAAAGCTGGCGTGCCCACTCATTTTGTTGAATCACTTTCACCAACTGAGAATTTAGTTAAGCATTTAAAAATGTTTCCGTTGGAAAGTGTAGTGCGGAATATTGCAGCAGGAAGTTTGTGTCGGCGATTGGGTGTTGAGTCGGAAATGAAGCTTGATCCGCCACTGCAAGAGTTTTTTTTAAAAAATGATGAGTTGCATGATCCGCTAATTAATGAGAATCATGCAATCAGTTTTGGTTGGGCAAAAGCTGCTGAATTGGTGACAATTCGTGATTTAAGTTTGAAAATTCATGCGATTTTAACTGAGCTTTGTGTTAAGGCTGGTTTAATTTTGGTTGATGCTAAATATGAATTTGGTATTGATTCAGAAGGAGTAGTTCGCTTAGGCGATGAAATCAGTCCAGACTCTTGCCGTATTTGGGATGCAAAAACGCAAAAGATTTTAGACAAAGATCGATTTCGCAAAGGTTTAGGGCAGGTGGTGGCTTCCTATCAAGAGATTGCCGAACGGCTAGCTGCAGAACTTAAAAGTGCCGCTTAAATTTTTTGTTTCAGATTGCCCGTAAATGGGCGTTTGTTAATTAAGGCAGAACATATAGGTTGGAGAGGTACCGAAGTGGTCATAACGGCACCGACTCGAAATCGGCTGGGGGCTTGCGCCCCACGTGGGTTCGAACCCCACCCTCTCCGTAATTACTGTTGAGATTTTGTTAGTTTTTTTGATGCTTGCATATGTGAATTTGGCTGTTATAATCGCGCGGTTGTCATTTTTTTATTAGGGTTGTTTTGATGTCAATTCGTACTTTACTGCGCTATTCAACTTTATTATTCATGCTTTTCTTCTCTGGACTTAGTTTAGCCTCTAAGCAATATACCACTGATGATTTCAAGGTTATTAAGCGGTTTATTAATACTACCTTAATAAAGCACCAAGGCTATCGCCCAAAAAACATCTTATTGGTATTGGATGATGATAACACCCTAACCACTAATGATAAGCATTGCGCGCAGATTGGTTCACGTGATTGCCAGTATCTGGGAGGTGTTGCTTGGTGGGATTGGCAAACGCAGCTGATGCATGATAACCCAAAGTCAAAAAAATTAGCGACGCATAACTTTATTGAGCTTTTGGCAGTGCAGAAACTATTATTTCAAATGACCAAGATGAATTTAACCCAGCCTGATTTGGCATATATTATTCGCGATCTTCAGCGGCATGGTGTGAGTGTGATGTTAGAAGGCGCGCGCGGACCATGGATGCACAGTGTGACCGAAGAGCAATTATTGTTAAACGATTTGAATTTTGCAAGCTCAGGCATGCCACCTAAAAAAGGTATTGCGGGTAATTTTATTCCCAGCCAAAAATTTTGTGGGGTTGATTTAAAGACGCGACGCAT
>JAHZKQ010000068.1 GCA_022600315.1 Gammaproteobacteria bacterium | reverse complement strand
GGCAGTAGATGATAATAAGCAGTTTAGGAATCGACTCTATCTAGGCCCAGAATATGCTTATCAATATCTTACTCGGCGTGAATTATCAGTATTAAAGCAATTAATTACGGGTAAGACATTCTCAAAAATTTCATCTATTTTGAATATTTCCAGCCGCACGGTTGAAAAGCATGCTGAAAATATTAAATTAAAGTTGCAATGTGATAGTCAGTGTCAATTAGGTTATCTAGCTGCTAAGCTTAAGCTCGATGAGCATTAGGCAAAGTTTACGGGGATTTACCCATTTTTATTGACTCATCGGCCAATTATAATTGCTCTTCCACTTGCAAACTAGATAGAGGATAGAACGATGAGTAGAAGGCGCAGACATAGAGAATCGGTTGGTTCTGATAGTGAGAATTCACGCTCTGGTCAATCTTCGCTTGCATCATTTTTTGACAGCGATGATGAGTGTGATGCAGATCATGAAGACAATAAGGATGTGGGAGTGAGTAGCGAAGAAAAGGTTGAGACTCGCACTTATAGGCGTAGACTTATTTTAGGTGATGGAGATTTTAGTTATGCTTATGCATTAGTCAATAAACACCCAGAAATTGCGGCCTATATTTTAGTCACTGAGATTAGACAAAAATCTGAGTTAGAAAAGATTTATGGCGATTCTTTTAAAAAGCATTATCAGGCATTGAAAGAAAAAAAGGTTAAAATGAAATTTGGTGTCGATGCAACTAGGCTGCCTGAATATAACTTTCAGCAACATTATCGCCGGATTCATTTTAATGCTCCACAGCTAGGGGTGGGTGAAAATAACTATAATAGTGGAAACTTACAAGCGCTAGTTCAGGCTTTCTTTTTAAGTGCCGCCGGTTATCAGCAACAAGGTGATAAGGTTTATATGGCCTTGCCAAAAGATCAGCAGGGTTGGATGCAGAATTTTCGTTATGGCTTTATGTACCGATTATATGAAGCTAGCTTTAGTGCAGGTTATCAGTACGTTGCTAAAAGAAAATTTAAAGAAGATAGTAGGCTTCGATATGGGGGTTATAAACACAAGCAAACGAGCAGTAATGAAGGTGCTGAAAAGGCAGTGCATTCAATGCGTGAATATATTTTCAAGAAGGTTGGTGCAGAATTAACTCAGGAAGAATATCCTTTTAAAGAATTTGCTAAAAAATTAGAAGGGAGTAATGTCAACTATAGGAATGTATTAGGTAGTGATTTTCAAACTAAATATTCTGGCAAATGTGTCAGGTTATTTTCAATTCCAGATATGTCAACGGATTCTGAAAGCAGTAATTATTCTGAAAGTGACTCTGAAGGTACGCAAGTTTATTCTGGTTCTTGGTAATTGATGCTTTTCCAGCAACCCAAATAGTGAGTTCTTGACTGTAAAAAATATGAATTTTTTTGCGCCAATTAATCCTGCTGCCGGTGATTATTATACAGGCATGGGACGAATTCAGCGGTGGTTGCAAGAGGCTTGTGCCAGAAGAGGCTACGAAGGAAGAGCAAGAGCTTGCTTTTCAGTCTTTGGTTAATTAGGCGCAACCAGTAAATTATTTTCGATTGGCAGGAATGCCGGTGATTTCGCTGCGTAGTTCTTGAATGGCGGCTTCTAAGCTTTTTAGATAGTTGTCGTCTTCTGACCAATAAACCGCTTGACCCACATTAACATCTACAATAAAGGGCACTAATAAAGCCTCGTCTTTAGGTAAAGCCTTGCTAAGGCCATGTAAGAAAATGGGATACACTGGGACGCTGGGGTTATGTTGGGCTAGATGTGCAACGCCGCTTTTGAATTCTTGAATCTCGTCAGGTTTGCCGCGTGACCCTTCAGGATACATGATAATAATACCATCGTTGTCTAAGCAGGTTTGCACGTCGGCCAATAGGTCGCGCTTTGCGCCGTGCGTCCCGCGTTTGACGGGAATAATGCCAATCAACTTTAATGAGAACCAGGCGATAAATTTATTCTTTAAAAAATAATCTGCGGCAGCAATGGGATGAATTTTATGCAGCAGTCGCATAGGCAGTAGAGTCATTAAGGCCATGGTATCCAGGTGGCTGTTATGGTTGGCAATAATGATCGCCGGGCCTTTATCGGGTAGTCGACCGCGATGACGGACATTCATGCCTAAGATTAGAAACATCATGGGCCGAATGATAAAAATAAAAAATAAATGTCGTAGTAAGTTATTCACTCATTGATTCCACTAAAAATAAAAGTAACGCATAAAATGGAAAAATATTGGCGCAGTAAAAATCAAGCTATCCATCCGATCGAGAATACCGCCATGGCCTGGGAGTAAGTTGCTGGTATCTTTAATACCAAGATCGCGTTTTACTGCCGATAAGGTTAAGTCTCCCATTAAGCCCGCGCAACTAATTAATACGCCGGCGATCGCGGCCATTGAAAAACCCATTGGTGTGAGGTAAGGGCCAATAATACAGCTCAAAATAACACTGGTAATAACACCGCCAACGGCACCTGCTAAGGTTTTATTGGGGCTGACGTTGGGATTTAATTTGCGTTTGCCGAGTAATTTCCCCCAGCAATATTGCGCGACATCATTAAACTGAGTTAAGAATAATAAATATAATACGTAACCAATGCGTAAATTATTGTGTCCAGCCGCCTGGGGTATCACCCCCAGGAAGGCAATATAGCTGAGGCAGTATACCGTCAACATAACACCCCAGTGAATCTTACTAGCCGAGGTTAAAAATCCAGCCGTTTCACCGAGTGTTACCATGCGTAGCGGAATCAACAAAAATAAATACAGTGGAATAAATATGACAAATAAACCATACCAATGAAAACCAACCAATAAATATTGTAAAGGAATACTTAAATAAGCAATAAACACAATGCGCCTATCGATTTGACGGGTGGGAATCATGGTGAAATATTCTTTTAATGCTAAAAAACTAATGTAGCCAAAAAAGATAATCATCGTGACCTTATTAATTAGCATCGCTAAGCTAAATAAAATAATCATGAGCCACCAGGATTGCATGCGCTCAATTAACTCAATATAATTTTTACCTGCGCGGCGGCGTAGCAGTATAACGATTAAGGTTGCTGCGATTAAGATGATATAAAGAACCGCAAAGGCAAGCCAATTGTGAGGGCCAATGCTATTGGTCCAAGCTTTCATGAACAATCTCGCAAGGCATGTTTGCAGCGGTTAAAAATAGTAGCGATTAGTAATAAAATCATTAGACACCAAATGTAAATCAACCAACTGCCAGTATGAATATCCATCGCCAGCAATAAGCCAATTAAGCCAAACACAAAGGCGCGATCACTTTTGCCCATCGGCCCATCATAACGACGTTTGGCGCCGATAGATAAAGCCGTTAAGCCGGCAGCCTCGGTTAATAGCGTGAGAATAACAATAGCTACAATTGCAATGGCATTGTTGTGATTGAGCAATGCCAATGGTAAGTATAAAGCAACATCACTGATCATATCGGTGAGTTCGTTTAAAATTGCCCCGAGTTTCGATTGCATGTTGTGTTCGCGTGCTAGCATGCCATCGATGGCATTTAATGCCATACGAATAAATAACACGCCGGGTAATAACCAAAATATAAGATGTGAGTGTATCCATAGGCTAATTAGGATGCCGGTTGCAATTGAAAGTGCACAGGCGAATAAAGTCACTTGGTTGGCGCTAACGCCAATGACTGCTAGACGACCGACGAGGGGCTGCAACGCGGCTTGAAACTTTGGCTTGATGTCATAAATACTCGGCATAATCTTATTAGAGCAAGGCTAGCAAATAAGGTCAAGCTTACGGTATATGAGGATCCTCATAAGTGCTAGTTGCAGCTGTAGATGCAGATGCAGATGAAGTTCTGCCAAACAGCGTACCAAGATAATGATTGGCTAGCTCATACATTGGGCGAGAGAGTACGGCTGAGATTGCACCAACAATAATGGTTGTCGTAATTTCAGCTGCCGGTGGCATAACAGTTTCAAAGACTTTTTTACTCATCACTTGGGGTAATCCAGCCGCTAAGCCAACCGTGGTAGCTTGGCAGATAAGGGCGGAGTAATGTACCAAGTTTGGAAAACTGCTTAGCCATCGGCGAAACTGTCCTGGCTCATCACTTAACATTTTGGTGCGGCTTGCCTCTTTACTGCTTTTCAATGCAAAGGTTCCCAGCGCATAAAACAGAGTGGGGATAGTAAAAATAGTGCGGGTCGCTATGGTTGCTGCCGTATTAAGGCCGCTATCATCACCGCCTAATTGTTTGCAGCTCGCAATAAAACCTCCAACACCTAATACCATTGCCATATAGGGAACTAAAGAATCAATGACTGAGGAATTTATGGTGTGCAGCCAGTCCCAGCCGGATGCTTTTTTTGTTGTACCTGTTAGTGATTCTTTTTCTGTATTTTTTTCTAGATGTGAAAGATTAAATTTCCAATCAGGCCATACGGCACTTAAGGCTAATATCAAGCAACTTGCATCTACAGCAAGTTGCTTGTGGGGAGTTAGGCTAATTTCAAAAAATTTTTGTAGTAATCTTGGAAAACCGGCCTTAGCGCAAAAACAAATAATGGCGCAGAGAATAGCGCGCATTTTCGGTGTGCATAGACTGGGTTTACTTGTTATGCTTTCACTCTTGTGGCTTGGGGATGTAGTAGGTTTTGTGTAGCTAACATTACTTAAAATAACTCGATTATTTAGAAAGACTATAATGCTAAGACCACCAAAAAAGAGATAGATCGGCAGGCGTTCTAATTGATTTAGCCTAAATGAATCATTAGATAAGCGAACAATATTTTCAACAAACTCGCCAATAAACGCACTGGCACCGGTAAAACGACTCGCGCCTTGCACGCCGGCAAAATAATTAACGCCCCATCGGTTGCGCCAATTCTCAAGGTCAATGCCAGCTTCATTTAATTGCTCGGCATGGTTGCAGCAATCGTCGTCATTGTGGTGATGACTAGCTTCTTGGGCTGTATGTTTGCGTGCCATAATATTTCCTCTATATTGATTAAAGCCTAATAAAAGTTATTCTAGCAAAGCTGTCAAGTGTATCATGATGTTGGGATAAAAGATCTTTGCAATCCTTAAGGCATTATTAATTGGAATATTAGAGGCTTTGGAAGTTTACAAAACTAGCCAAGGTTTTTGTGCAGGGTGTAGTTTTTGAATCCCGCGATTAAATATCACAAATCATCTCGTTCATATGGACTAATTCAGTATCGCTAAAAAACCGCGTGCCTTGTTCAGGTTTAGCAAAATCTACCATCTTAATTTTGTTGGCAGTAAGGCTTACCATCTGACAACTAGCACCGTCTAATAAAGCTTGCACCGCATGCCTTCCCATTAGGGAACCGATTACCCGATCTTGTGCAGTTGGGGTGCCGCCACGTTGCGTATGGCCTAAAATACAAACTTTATATTCAATACCACTTAATTTCTTGATGGCTTTTGCTAATTTAATACTACTGCCAGGCTCGCCAGCCTCGGCGGCAACAATAATTGATGCCAGTTTAGCACGACGACGATGCTCGAGTCTTTTAACTAATTTTTCGGGAGTAATGGGAATTTCTGGGATTATAATAATTTCTGCACCACCTGCAATCCCCACATCAACCGCTAAAAATCCTGATTCGCGGCCCATCACCTCAATAATAAAATTGCGATTAATGCTAGAGGCCGTATCACG
>JAHZKQ010000067.1 GCA_022600315.1 Gammaproteobacteria bacterium | reverse complement strand
TGTGCGAAAGTCGTGGCATCAAAGGTGCGAGGCGGATTGTCACAGTTATCACAATGCTTGCAAGGCTCGCAATTATCGCCAAAGTAGCTTAATAGAACTTGACGTCGGCAACTGGCTAATTCACATAATCCCATTAGGCTATTGAGTTTTTGATGCCAAATATATTTCTGGGTCTCTGCTGCTTCAGATATTTCAATAAAACGCCGTTGCAAAACAATATCGCTTAAGCTATAGGTCATCCAAACTTCTGCAGGTAAGCCATCGCGTCCAGCACGACCAGTTTCCTGATAATAAGCCTCGATATTTTTTGGAATGTTGACATGGGCAACAAAACGCACGTCAGGTTTATCAATCCCCATCCCAAAAGCAATTGTGGCAACCATAATGATAGCAGATTCTTTTAAAAATTTATTCTGATGCTTGCGCCGAATTTCGGACGACAATCCGGCATGGTAAGGCATAGCATTAAAACTATTTTCGTTTAACCATTTGGCAATTTCTTCAACTCGCTTACGCGATAAGCAGTACACGATACCGCTAGATTCTGAATGATGATTGCGAATAAACTTTAATAATTGTTGTTTAGGGTTATTAGCAGGGACGATACTGTAATGAATATTAGGCCGGTCAAAACTAGAAATATAGGTATTTGATTCAGGTATTTTTAATTGGGATTGGATATCTTTACGGGTCAAGGTATCTGCAGTTGCAGTTAAAGCTACGCGCGGTATATTAGGAAATTTTTCTGCCAGAATAGAAAGTTTTGCATAATCGGGACGAAAATCATGCCCCCATTGCGATAAACAATGGGCTTCATCAATGGCGAATAAAGCAATATTCTTTTCAACTAGCGAAGCTAAGAAATCTTCCATTAATAAGCGTTCGGGGGCCACATATAGTAAATCCAGTTCGCCTTTATTAAATTGTTTACGTATCACTGCTAATTCCTGCAATGGAATATTGGAATTAATTGCCGCCGCTTTTATACCTAACTGCAATAAACTATCTACTTGATTTTGCATTAAAGCAATTAATGGGGAAATAACAATACCGGTACCCGCCCGACACAACGCAGGGATTTGATAACATAAGGATTTACCGGCGCCGGTAGGCATAAGCACTAAGGCATGCTCTCCGGCAACCACACGGTTTATAATCGCTTCCTGATTATCGCGAAAATGCTTATAGCCATAATACTCAGATAGAACTTCAAATGCTGATAACATAAAATAACCACCCTAAGTTTTCTATCGTCATAGTACTATAACTCTTGTAAACATAATACCTTGTTAAATAAATATCAGGGATTAAAAAGAAAAAGCTTGCTTTTGCTAAACCCCATAGAAAAGAAATTAAATATTTAAGTCTATTGTTTTTATTCGTTTGCAAAAGAAACTTTAACTTTGCTGCGTCCAGGTGTCGCGCTGTCAATCATTCGATTGACAAATTTAGCTTGCTTTATGGTAGCTTTTGGAGCTGGTTGTGCTCGGGCCGGTGATCATCACATTCGAGCAGGCAAGAGCGTTTGAAAGCGCTGTTAAACAAAGCAGGGTAGTTAAGGCGTTAACTTTTGCCATGCAGCTCTCCTTGTTGGCATAAAAACTCCATATCGCAGATTGTAACATATGCAAGAATTTATGGCTCTATGCAGAACCTAAGGTAAGATATCAGACCTAAGTAATAACGTTTTTTCTTGCTTTGAGAGCGATTTAATTCTTCTCTCAGCGCTTAAAGCTTCGGAGCGAGTGGGGTACTCCCAGAAAATAAGTAACTTTCTAGGTTTAAAACTGCGTGTATAACGACATTTTGCCGTGCCTTGTTGATGTTCGCGATAGCGACGCTGAATATCCGTAGTATAGCCAGTGTAGTAGCTATCGTTTACACATTCGATGATATAGACATAGTGTTTAATTCTTCAACTCCCTACTGGGTTGCTTTAAGCCTCAGTTTAGTTATTATAACAACGAATTGCCATTTGTAACGTATGGAGGGTGTATTATGCAAAACAAAGTCGTTATTGTTACCGGTGGTAGTCGTGGCATTGGCGCTGGAATCACGCGCTCTTTTCTAGAGAAAGGGGCAAAAGTAGTTATTAATTATCAAAGCAATAAACTTGCCGCTGAACAATTACAAGATCAGCTCAAAGCCTTTTCTGCATCACTTTTATTAATCCAAGCTGACGTAGGCTTATCGGCAGATAGAAAAAAATTAATAGAAAAAACATTAGCGCATTTTGGTCGCATTGATATTTTAGTTAATAATGCTGGAATTTCCGCTCGAAAAGGTTTTCTAAAGGGGACTGAAGAGGAGTTTGATGCCATTATTCAAACTAACCTGAAAGGACCTATTTTCTTAGCTAAAGCCTGTGCCGAATATATGATAGAAAATAATATCCAAGGGAGTATCGTTAATATCAGCTCTGTTGCAGGGCATACCCCTAACGCTGCTACCTCGTACTGCGCAGCCAAAGCCGGGCTTATTATGGCAACCAAAACCATGGCATTGAAACTTGGGCCCCATGGGATCCGTGTTAATACTGTGACTCCTGGCACAATTAAGTCGGATATGAACCGAAGATTTTGGCATGATGCGCCAGAAAAATGGGATGCCGCCGTGAAAACCATGCCATTACAAAGAGGGGGAGAGCCTTGTGAGCTTGCCAGCGCAGTTCTATATCTTGCATCAGATGAAGCTTCTTACATTACCGGTAGTGACTTGGTGGTAGATGGTGGCTGTTTGCTTCGACAGCCGGAATGGGGAAAGTAGTCTACTAGTGGAAGGATTAAACATGGAAAGTCGCTATTTCCCAAGTTACCTGTCATGATTATTAGCTTAACTACCAAAATACTTTTGTATCAACCCTTCAAACGCTTTGAATTTTTTTGTCTTGTAAAGTTTGCTTAAATAATCTGGATGAACTTGATCTCTCGCATAATATTTACCAAGCTTACGAGACTGCAATAAAGCAATATGCTCACCTTCTAAATCGATTAAGCCACGCACATGCTCTAAAAATATTTTTCCAATTTGTGAAAGAGCAGGGCTTTTAAATACTTCACCTTGTAAT
>JAHZKQ010000066.1 GCA_022600315.1 Gammaproteobacteria bacterium | reverse complement strand
ATTTCTGGGATCGGGTTTGCCATTGCAAAGACTATAGGATCTTGGCTCATATTTTCAAGGTCTTTTACTTGTAAAATATTTGCTGAGGATAATCCCACAAAAACATCAGCACCTTTTATTGCATCCAGCACGCTGCCGGATTCATGGTTCGGATTAGTAGAATCAACATAATGTTGTTTTTCTGGAGTTAAGTTTTTACGATCGCGGTTTAATACGCCTTTGCGATCACAGCCAATAATATTACGTACCCCAAGTTGTAATAACATATCTTTACAGGCCGTGCCGGCGGCACCTACACCATTAAAAACCACTTTTAAATCTGGGAATTTCTTACCAACAATTTTCACGGCATTTAACAATGCAGCTGTCATGACCGCTGCAGTGCCGTGTTGGTCGTCATGAAAAACGGGAATATCCAGCTCTTCTTGCAGTCGTTGTTCAATACCAAAGCATCGTGGTGCGGAAATATCTTCGAGGTTAATCGCTCCAAAACTAGGGGCGATTAATTTAACGGTGCGAATAATTTCATCGGGATCTTTAGTGTCTAAGCAAATTGGAAAGGCATCGACATTGGCAAATTCTTTTAGCAGCATGGCTTTGCCTTCCATTACTGGCAGCGCTGCCAATGGGCCGATATCACCTAGGCCCAATACGGCCGTGCCATCACTGACAATTGCTACGGTATTGTGTTTAACCGTTAAGTTTAAGGCTTTTTCGGGTTGTTCGTGAATTGCCATACAAACTCTCGCCACGCCAGGAGTATAGGCCATCGATAATTCTTCACGATTATGAATGGGTGTTTTGCTATGTACTTCAATTTTACCGCCTAAGTGCAGTAGAAAAGTTCGGTCAGAAACGTTATGTACAGTAACGCCTTTTAGAGTTTCTAAAGCCTCAATGATTCGTTTAACGTGTTCATCACCAGAGGTATCAATGGTGATATCACGGGTAATATAACCTTCGCCGGTTTTCACAATATCGATCGCGCCAACGTGGCCTTCAAGCTCACTGATTGTTGCTAGCACTTTTGAAAGGGTATCGGCACGATTAAGCAGTTTAAGCCGTATAATAATAGAGTGACTGACATTGGTTCGCATAAAAACTTTCCTGTGAACTTCATTGAGTTAGGTTAATTGCATTCGTCGACTACAGTCGATAGGCCAGGCATGATACCATTATTAGCAGTTAGGGAGACAGAGTTTGTCGTTAATTTCTTCAATCTGATTTAAATAGGAGCTGCAAGATGAGCAATAATCAATCATCTGGCCTTAAGAAAGCCTTATTAGTCACCTTGATTATCTTATTGGCTTTAGTGGTTGCCTGGCATCTGTTGTTGCCGGCTTTAGGTATTGCCATTGTTGTGACCGGTGGGGTATGGGCAACGATTGTGGCCACTGTGGTGGCGCTGGCGATTGTGGGTTTATTATTTTTCATTCTCAGTGGAGTGTGGATTTTTGTGTTAGGGATATTAGCCTTTATTTGGGTGATATTGGCAATTGTATTATTTCCGTTTTTATTTCCACTACTCATTCCAATCTTAATCATTGTATTATTTATTGGTTTTGTGCGCCGGCGCAAAGAGTCGGATTAAATAATAATTCATTAACCAGCGAACTCGATAGCTTTAGAGACTGCGTAGTTAAACGTCCTAAAAATAAAATTGAAAGGTTTCCCTCCCCCCATAAGAATGTGAGGAAGGAAACCATGCTTTAATTTTATTTGGGTCGGTTGACTATGTGGTTTCTAAATTCAACGGGGACGTAAATTAAGACGCTTATGTATAATTAGGTGAGGGGGTTTCGATAATAAGTTTGCGCCTCGGTCACAATAATATCCAATGGCACATCCCAGTTATTAGAATTAAAATCTTGAATTTTTTGAAATTCGTAGGCAAGACCGATTAGCAAGGGTTTGGAATTATTTTTATTTAATCTAAATGCAAAGCTTTTATCGTAATACCCAGCGCCACGACCTAGGCGATTACACTGTAAATCGAATCCCACCAAGGGCATTAACACGCAGTCTAACGATTCGGGGGGCATCATTCTTTCAATATCGGCAACTGGTTCTTGAATGCCGTATCGATTTGTAATGAGCTTGTCACCATCTTGATAGCAATGAAATTGTAAGTGTTGATGGCTTGCAATCATTATTGGTAAATAAAATTGTTTATTGCTGTGATCGGCTTTAATGATCGGAGCAGGATCAATTTCATTTTCAGTGGATAGGTAGTAGGCGATATGTTTAGCCTGATGGAACTCTTTTAATAATAAAACTTGAGTGGCAACGGCGGTAGAATCTTTTTGAACAATAACATCGGTTAATGCAGTGCGAATATTGCGAATCTTATTGCGCACTTCGGGTTTATAAAACACGAGCTAAGCCTTTACTAAAAAAAATAGTCTCCGCGATAACGTTGCAAACAGCCTTATGAACCCAGAAGGTCCAGGTGGGAATCTTGGTACTGCATCAGGCTTTCTGACAATGCCAGACATGCACAACAACAATAACTGACCGACTCCCTAATCGAAAATGTATCGGTTCAATTTATCGAGTCTGCTGGCGTCTACCGCAGAGACTGTATCTATTATACTGCAATTGGCTCTTCAACGGCTAGAAAATTTTGAATTTTTTCTTGTAGATCTCTAATTTTTTGGTGCATATCTTCGATGGTTTTATTTTGCTGTTTTTTCAATAAGATAAGTTGATGGCAGACATTCAATGCAGTGACGGTGGTCACGCCTTCGATATTGCTGCTTTGTGTGCCGTGCCTAAGTTTATGAATTTCTGTATTAAGATATTCTGCAGCTTCTTGTAATTCGTAAGCTTCGTCGGCGGGACATTTAATTTTGTAGTTGCGGTCTAATATCTTAACAGCCACAATATTTTCGGTTTCGCTCATAATAATTCATCCTTAAGTTGATTGACTACGCGTCTTAATTTACTCGAAGCCTGATAATTTTTTTCCTGAATGCGACTTCGTTCACGCACGCTACTGGCAAGTTTATGGCGTAGTGATGTATTTTCTAATTTCAGTTGCTCGAGCGATTGCATCAGCTCTTTGACCTGACGCTCAAGCTTAGTGAGTTCGATTGATGTATCCATTGTTTTCGTCCCTGTTTGCTAGTTCCCGGTGCAGTTAGCACTACCCTGCTTGCAAGGTTTAAGGATAGCAAAAAAGAGTTGTCAGCTGAAGGGATTAGCGATGAAAAATCAATTTATAGTTCAAGAAACCAAAGGTTTGGTAGCATTTGCTAACCATTCTCGCTCTGGAACTGCCAAATCATCGCACAATAGTTCAAATATTTCGTTATGGTATTGATTGATCCATTCACGTTCGATGCGGCTTAGAATATCATGGTCAATCAAGTTGCGTGCATAAGGTACCATGGTTAAATCTTTAAAGCCTAAAAAAGGTCCATGTCCGGTTAGGCTATCAGCTGGCTCAAGGACTTTAACGACCACGCAGCAATTCTCAATTCGAATACCATATTGATCCTGTAAATAAACACCCGGCTCATTACTCACCACCATACCGACTTCCAATGGCACTTGGCTATTGCCGCTAGAAATTCGTTGCGGTCCTTCATGCACGCATAAATAACAACCGACTCCATGCCCGGTGCCATGTCCAAAGTCCATGCCGGCTTGCCAAAGTGGGTGATGCGCCAGTGCATTTAAATGTTCACCACAGGTGCCAAATGGAAATTGCGTATGCCGCAATGCTAAATGTCCTTTCAATACCAAAGTATAATGATAACGTTGTATTTTAGTGGGACTACCAAAATGCAAACAGCGAGTAATATCGGTAGTCCCT
>JAHZKQ010000065.1 GCA_022600315.1 Gammaproteobacteria bacterium | reverse complement strand
TGATACCCAAAGAACGTATTTCTTTGACTAACACATTAAATGATTCTGGCATCCCAGCATCCATTTTGTGATCGCCATCAACAATGTTTTTATACATACGGGTACGACCAGCCACATCATCTGACTTAACTGTCAACATTTCTTGCAAGGTGTAGGCCGCGCCATAAGCTTCTAACGCCCACACTTCCATTTCACCAAAACGTTGCCCACCAAATTGCGCTTTACCGCCAAGTGGTTGCTGAGTCACTAAACTATAAGAACCCGTAGAACGCGCATGCATCTTGTCATCAACCAAATGGTTAAGTTTAAGCATATACATATAACCTACAGTCACTGGTCGATCGAAGGCTTTACCTGTACGACCATCAACTAAAATCGCTTGGCCACTTTCAGGCAAACCTGCCATCTTCAGCAAGTTCTTAATTTCAGCTTCACTGGCACCATCAAAAACTGGTGTTGACATCGGTACGCCGCCACTTAAATTTTTTGCCAACGTTGTCGTTTCTTTATCCGACATCGAACTGACATCAAGTTTTTGGCCTAGACTAACATCGTAAACAGTTTGCAGATCGTTGCGTAATTCACTGACTGAACTTTGCTGCTGCAATAACGCTCCGATTTTTTTACCTAAGCCTTTTGCCGCCCAACCTAAATGGGTTTCTAGCACCTGACCAATATTCATCCGTGACGGTACCCCAAGTGGATTTAAAACAATATCCACTGGTGTGCCATCTTCTAAGTAAGGCATATCTTCCACTGGCACAATCATCGAGATCACACCTTTATTACCGTGTCGACCAGCCATTTTATCACCGGGTTGAATACGACGTTTTACTGCCAAATATACTTTAGCAATTTTAATGACACCCGGAGCTAAATCATCGCCTTCCACCAACTTTTGACGCGCTGCTTTAAGCTTGGCATCTCGCTCAACATGCAAGGCTTTTAACTGCTCTTGCGCTGCTTCAAGGCGTTTAGTGACCGCATCATCACGCATCCGAATATTAAACCAATCATCACGCGATAGTTGCGTTAAATATTCTTCGGTTAACGTGCTGCCAGATTTTAATGAATCCGGACCACCTGATGCGACTGAACCGACCAAAAGTTTTTGCAACACTTCATACAACGCATCCTCACGAATCCGTAACTCATCGTTCAAGTCTTTTTGAGTTTTAATTAATTCCGCCTCTTCAATTTCAACTGCGCGCTGATCTTTCTTAACGCCTTCGCGGGTAAAAACTCGTACATCAATGACTGTACCATACGAACCTGGCGGCACTCGTAATGAAGTATCTTTTACATCTGAGGCTTTTTCACCAAAAATAGCTCGCAATAATTTTTCTTCTGGAGTCAGTTGGGTTTCACCTTTCGGCGTCACCTTACCAACCAAAATATCGCCTGGCTCAACTTCTGCGCCAATATAAACGATACCGGATTCATCCAGTTTGGATAGAGCACCTTCACCCACATTTGGAATATCGGCAGTCACTTCTTCTGGCCCTAATTTAGTATCACGCGCCACGCAAGTAAGTTCTTGGATATGCACAGTAGTAAATCGATCTTCTTCAACTAATCGCTCAGAAATTAAAATTGAATCCTCAAAGTTGTAACCATTCCACGGCATAAATGCCACCAATAAATTTTGACCTAAAGCCAATTCACCAAGATCAGTCGATGGCCCATCGGCTAATACATCAGCTTTTTTAACCACATCGCCCACTTGCACAATAGGACGCTGGTTAATACAAGTGTTTTGGTTAGAGCGATTAAATTTCGTGAAATTATAAATATCGACATTACTCGCATCGTCGCCTCTATCTTTTTCAGCAACTCGCACCACAACGCGTGATGCATCCACTGAATCGATAACCCCAGGACGTTTAGCGCTGATTGTCACACCCGAATCAACCGCTACCATGCGTTCCATACCCGTACCCACCAAAGGTTTTTCAGGACGAATCGTCGGTACCGCTTGACGTTGCATATTCGAGCCCATTAAGGCACGGTTTGCATCATCGTGTTCTAAAAATGGAATTAATGATGCTGCCACCGAAACAATTTGTCGCGGCGAAACATCCATAAAATTAATTTTATCTGCTGCGGCCACCGTAAACTCACCACGGTGTCGGCAAGAAATTAGATTGCCGGTTATTTTGCCGTTGGCATCCATTGGCGTGTTAGCTTGGGCGATATAATAATCACCTTCTTCAATCGCCGATAAATAATGAAATTCATCACTCACAACACCATCAACCACTTTACGATAAGGGCTCTCTACAAAACCATAATCATTAGTGCGCGCATAAACTGATAATGAATTAATTAAACCAATGTTCGGCCCTTCCGGTGTTTCAATTGGACACAGACGACCATAGTGAGTCGGATGCACATCGCGCACCTCAAACCCCGCACGCTCACGCGTTAAACCACCTGGTCCTAAAGCCGAAACACGACGCTTATGCGTGATTTCTGATAATGGATTATTTTGATCCATGAATTGTGATAACTGACTAGAACCAAAAAACTCTTTAATAGCGGCAGAAACAGGTTTTGCATTGACTAATTCTTGCGGCATTAAATTTTCAACGTCAGCTAAACTTAAGCGATCACGAACGGCACGTTCAACCCGCACCAAACCCACGCGAAATTGATTTTCAGCCATTTCACCAACACAACGTACCCGTCGATTACCTAGGTGATCAATATCATCAATCACACCCTTACCATCACGAATATCGACCAATACTTTCAGTACTGCAACAATATCCTCTTTAGTTAAGACGCCCGAACCGGTTAATTCTTCACGACCTACCCGGCGATTAAACTTCATTCGCCCAACACTGGATAAATCATAGCGATCATCAGAGAAAAATAAATTATCAAACAATGCTTCGGCCGCTTCCCGAGTAGGGGGCTCACCTGGACGCATAATACGGTAAACTTCAACTAAAGCTTCCAACCGATTCGTAGCATGATCTAAACGTAAAGTATTTGAAACGTAAGGACCACACTCAATTTCATTAATATAGAGAGTTTTAATATCGGAAACTTTATTTTCAACCAAAGTATCCAATAATTCTTTGGTGATTTCAGAGTTGGCTTCGGCAATTACCTCGCCAGTTTCTTTATCGATGATGGCCTTAGCAATCACTTTGCTAAACAAATATTCTTCTGGGACTTCTAATTCTTTAATGCCACTATTTTCTAACAAACGCACATGCCGCGCTGAAATACGCCGATTAGCTTCAATAATTAATTTGCCTTTTTTATCTTTAATATCACAAACTGCTAATTCACCGCGCAAACGCTTAGGAACCAAGGTTAAAAAAATCTTATCTTTAGATAAGGTAAAGGTATTAGTATCATAGAACATGTCTAGAATGGATTCTGTATCATAATCCAGGGCACGCAAAATAACTGTTGCTGGCAGTTTACGGCGTCTATCAATACGCACAAAAATATTATCTTTTGGATCAAATTCAAAATCCAACCAAGAGCCACGGTAAGGAATCACCCGCGCTGAATATAATAATTTTCCAGAAGAGTGCGTTTTACCGCGATCATGCTCGAAAAATACCCCTGGTGAACGGTGCAACTGAGAAACCACAACCCGCTCGGTGCCGTTAATCACTAAGCTACCCGTTTCTGTCATTAAGGGAATCTCGCCCATAAAGACTTCTTGTTGTTCTTTATAGACAGGACCCGCTTCTGGGTTTTCTTTGTCGTAAAGCGCTAAACGCATTTTTACTTTAAGCGGCGCCGCATAGGTATGACCGCGTAATTTACATTCTTTAACATCAAACGCTGGTTCACCCAAAATATAACTCACATATTCTAAGCGCGCTAAACCCGAATAACTTTCAATCGGGAATACACTCTTAAATGCAGCATGCAAACCAATATCTGCTCGCGCATCTGGAGCAACATCCATTTGCAAAAACTTTTTGTAAGACTGGATCTGAGTATCTAACAAATAAGGCGTATTTAACGCTTCTAAACCACTAGAGCCCAGACGTAAACGTGCACGTCTTAACTGCGTATTTGAGGTGATGGCTACTCGATTTGCATTTGGCATTTGGATTCCTCAATTATTCAACGTAAAAACCAATAAAAAATTGCGGCGCACCACTGCACGCCGCAATCGCGATGAATTATTTCACTTCAACAGTTGCGCCCGCCTCAACTAATTGGGCTTTGACTTTTTCTGCTTCGTCTTTAGCAATTCCTTCTTTAATAGTGGCCGGTACACCTTCCACCATATCTTTAGCTTCTTTTAGACCAAGCCCGGTAATTGCACGAATTGCTTTAATGACTGCAATTTTATTAGCACCAAAACTAGTCATCACAACATCAAATTCAGTTTGTTCAGCCGCCGCACCAGCATCGCCGCCCGCTGCAGGACCTGCAACCGCAACGGCAGCCGCTGCAGAAACACCAAATTCTTCTTCCATTGCTTTAACTAAATCAACGACGTCCATGACGCTCATTTCTTTAATTGCACCCAAAATATCTTCTTTACTTACAGCCATTAGATGACTCCTCATAGTTTAATATGTTAACTACCGATTATTCGGCCTGCTTTTTATCGCCAACAGCTGCCACCACCCGCACCAGTTGTGCATAGGTTTCTGCCATAGTGCGCGCTAGCTTAGTGATTGGCGCTTGCATAACCGACATCAGTTGTGCAATCGCTTCATCTCTTGATGGTAAACTTGCCACGGCTTTTAATTCATTGGCCGCGAGTAAGATACCGTCTAACGCTAAAGCACGAACCTCTAAGTTTTCATGTTCTTTCATGAAATCTCTAGCCAGACGTGCCGCAGACCCTGGTTCTTCTTGCGCTAGTAACAACACAATCGGACCAGTTAATACTTCGGTAAGACAAGCAAAATCAGTTTCTTTGACGGCTCGACGCGCCAATGTGTTGCGATAAATTCGCACGTGCACATTTTTTTCTCGCGCATTCGAACGTAGTTGCGTCATTTGTGAAACTGTTAAGCCACGATAGTCGGCAGCAACCGCTGATACCGAACGTCCTAAAACATCCTGCATTTCAGTAACAATTGCTTTTTTGTCTTCAAGATTTAATGCCACTATCTACCTCCAAGTTTTTATCAAAAATTATTAGCACACACTTTAAGTTTAAATCGTCCAATTAAAATGCTTTTTAATTGGGCTACCTTACACTTGCGTTTTTAAGCTATTTCAGCAAAAATACTTAAGTGCCCGCTAAAATTTCCCCCATTATTCAGGTGCAGCAAACCATTTGCATATACACCGTCTGCGTAGGCCAAAAAAATTTAAGCAAAAGTATTCCTTTCGCACCTACGGTCTTCGACAGCTAATCACACAACCAATTAAAATCAATCGTGCGATGACTGCGAATTCAAAACTTCATTAGGTTTCTAATGAAGCCACATCAACTGTTAATCCCGGCCCCATCGTTGTCGATAGGGTAATTTTCTTGAAATAAACTCCCTTAGCACTACTAGGCTTAAGTTTTTTCAAGTCTGCCAATAAGGCTTCTAAATTTTGCTTTAATGCTGCAGCAGAAAAATCCGCTTTACCAATACGACAATGCACAATGCCATTTTTGTCAGTGCGATAACGAATCTGACCACTTTTAGCATTGGAGACCGCCTTGGTGACATCAGGCGATACCGTACCCACTTTAGGATTCGGCATTAAACCGCGCGGTCCTAAAATTTGACCTAACTGACCCACCACACGCATCGAATCCGGCGTTGCAATCAATACATCAAAATTAATCTCACCTTTTTTAATTTGCTCGGCTAAATCTTCAAAGCCCACAATATCAGCACCAGCTTTCTCAGCTTTCTTGGCATTTTCACCTTGCGCAAATACCGCAACTTTTACATCACGTCCTGTGCCGTTAGGCAATACGGTCGCACCACGCACATTTTGTTCTGACTTGCGTGCGTCTACACCAAGCCTTACAGCCACATCAACCGCCTCAGAAAATTTAACGGTAGCGCATTCAGCCATTAATTTAACTGCTTCATCCATCGGATAAGTTGCACCGAATTGAATTTTTTCTTGGATGGCTTTTCTACGTTTAGACATTGCACGTGCCATTATTCAACCCCCTCTGCATCAACACCCATACTGCGCGCTGTACCTGCAATAGTGCGCACAGCCGCTTTGATAGAAGCAGCGGTAATATCAGGCTCCTTCACTTTAGCAATTTCAACTAATTGATCATGAGTTATTTTGCCAACTTTATCGGTATTTGGCGTTGCGCTACCTTTCGGTAATTTCAATGCCTTCTTAATTAATACCGATGCCGGCGGGGTTTTAGTAACAAAAGTAAAACTGCGATCCGCATAGACGGTAATAATAACGGGAATAGGCAAGCCTTTTTCCATTTCTTGGGTTTTCGCATTGAAGGCTTTACAAAACTCCATAATATTCACGCCGTGCTGACCCAATGCTGGGCCCACAGGTGGACTTGGATTTGCTTCACCCGCTTTAACTTGCAAGCGAATATACGCTGAAACTTTCTTTGCCATGATTTTTATCTCCTGGGTATTAACGCGGGACTAATTTAAATTACTCAACCGCTCCCCATTTTTATTTTAATTTGTCGCCAATATCCATTGGCGTCCCTAAAACTAACTTTTTTCTACCTGCCCAAACTCTAATTCAACTGGCGTTGCTCGACCAAAAATCGATACCGAGACCCGTAACCGACTTTTTTCATAATTAACGTCTTCAACCACCCCATTAAAATCAGCAAATGGTCCCTCGGTGACACGCACCATCTCACCCGGCTCAAACAATACTTTCGGCTTCGGTTTATTTTCACCTTCTTCAACACGCTGTAATATATTAGCCGCCTCTTTATCAGACAATGGCGCTGGACGTTCTGCAGTACCACCAATAAAACCTAATACTCGCGGTACGCCACGCACTAAATGCCAAGTGATATCATCCATTTCCATTTGCACTAAAACGTAACCGGGGAAAAATTTGCGTTCGCTTTTACGTTTTTGTCCCGCACGCATTTCCACCACTTCTTCGGTTGGCACAATCACTTCGCCAAACCGCTCTTCTAAACCTTTTAAACGAATTCGTTCTTGCAACGCACGGACAACATAATTTTCATAGCCCGAATACGCATGAATGACATACCATCGCTTTGCTGCCCCTTCTGTCATAACTTTAACCTCTTTGCCCTGTTAACAGGCCTACGAGCCATAAAAATAAATTATCCAAACCCCATAAAACAATGGCCGTGATCACTACCATCACAACCACAATAAGCGTTGTTTGCACGGTTTCTTGTCGATTTGGCCAAACAACCTTGCGCAGCTCTACTCGCGCTGATTTTACAAAACCCCAGGCCCGCATGCCCTGTAAGGTTTGCGAAGCAATTAAGGCCATAATGACAACTAATAAAATCCAACCCACTGCGCGCAATGACCAAGCAATCTGCGCATAATGGTAATTGGCATACACGCCAGCACTAAGCAAAACCACCACCACAATCCATTTCAACCAATCAAAATGAAATTGTTTTTCACCACCGTTGTCTTTTTTCATCAAACCCCAACGTTTGCAATTCTGGCAGGTCAGGAGGGAATCGAACCCCCAACCTACGGTTTTGGAGACCGTTGCTCTGCCAATTGAGCTACTGACCTATAAACCTAGGACAAAAAGTTGAGGGCCAATCAATCGCCCCCACCAATCTCCAAACTATTCAATAATTTTGCTAACAACACCGGCACCTACGGTACGGCCACCTTCACGAACCGCAAAACGTAAACCGTCTTCCATCGCAATCGGTGCAATTAATTCCACCACTACCTTGATGTTATC
>JAHZKQ010000064.1 GCA_022600315.1 Gammaproteobacteria bacterium | reverse complement strand
TCTTGAATGACACCACCGTTAATGCATTGAGTTTGGTTAATGATAATAATATTATTTTTGATCGCAGTTTCAATGAGTGACCAAAACTCAGAATTATTGCCGGGTGGGTTGCCGGCACCAAAGCTAGATAAAACTAATGCTTGTGGTGACTGCGCCAATAAGTTTTTTAGATAACTCATATGTAGTCCGGGAAATAAAGGTTGCCAAGCAATATTTACATCGCTAAGTTTTTGTACGCTTAGTTTAGTGCTGGGTAAAGATAATAACAAATCATTGCGAATATCAATTTCAGTGGCAACTTTACCAAGTGATGGAAAGTTTGGTGAATCAAAGGCGCCAAATTTCACGGAGCTGATTTTTTTAGTGCGATTGCCACGAAATAATCGGTTATTAAAGCATAAGCAGACCTCAGGGATTTGGTAATGACTGGCAATATATAAGGCATTGACTAGATTTTCACGACCGTCGTTGCGTACTTCAGTTAATGGCACTTGTGAGCCGGTAAATATCACTGGCTTAGCAAGGTTTCTAAGCATAAATGATAATGCCGCGGCAGAAAATGCCATGGTGTCGGTGCCATGTAAAACAATAAAGCCGTCATACTTTTGGTAATGTTTTTCAATTTTTTCCGCAATAAGATTCCAAGCATTAAAGTCCATATCTGACGAGTCAATAATTTTATCAAGCGTATGCAAATCATAGTTTGGCATTTCGGGGTCTTGCAAGGCGCTGATTGAGGCCATTTTCTCTTCTAATAATCCCGCGACTGGTTGATAACCCTGCGCGGTTTTTTGCATGCCGATCGTGCCACCGGTATAGATAATGCAAATACGTTTGTTCATATTAAGTCATCGCCTGGTCTAAATCGGCTTCTAAATCTTTCACCGCTTCAATGCCCACCGATAAACGAATAAAACTATCGGTAATGCCAAGTGCATCACGTTGGGCTTTAGGCACTGAGGCGTGAGTCATAATCGCAGGATGCTCGATTAGGCTTTCCACACCGCCTAAACTTTCTGCCAAAGTAAAAATTTTGCAGTTTTCTAGCATGTTAACTGTTGCTTTTAAATTAAGCTTTAGTTCCACACTAATCATGCCGCCAAAGCCCTGCATTTGTTGTTTAGCTAATTTATGCTGTGGATGATGTTCTAAGCCGGGATAATAAACTTTATTTACTTTTGGGTGGTCGGCCAACCATTTTGCCAACTGCATGGCGCTAGTATTATGTTGTTGCATGCGTAGTGCTAAAGTTTTCACGCCGCGCAGCGCAAGGAAGCTATCAAACGGTCCTAGAATTGCGCCTATCGAATTTTGAAGAAATCCTAATTGTTTGCTTAGCTCGACATCATTGGTAATAGCAACACCGCCTATCATATCAGAATGACCATTAATATATTTTGTAACCGAGTGCATTACAATATTAAAACCGAACTCAAGTGGGCGCTGAATAATTGGCGTAGCAAAGGTATTATCAGCTACGCTAATTAGTTTGTGTTGCTTGGCAAATTCAGCAATCGCTTTTAAATCCACTAATTTAAGCATTGGATTGCTAGGTGTTTCTATCCAAATCATTTTGGTATTCGATTTTAAGGCGGCTTTTACCGCATTTAAATCGTGACAGTCAATAAAACTAAATTCTAAGCCAGCCGATTGTTTGCGAACTTTATCGAATAAACGATAGGTGCCACCGTATAAATCATTCATGGCAATGATATGATCACCTGGTTTTAATAATTCTAAAATTGTACCAATGGTCGCTAGTCCAGAAGCAAACGCAAAACCATGTCGGCCTGATTCCAAATCAGCAATGCAACGTTCAAAGGCCATCCGAGTGGGATTTTGGCTGCGTGAATATTCATAGCCTTGATGGTCCCCTGGGCTTTTTTGTGCATAGGTGGATGTTGCATAAATGGGTGTCATTACTGCACCCGTGCTAGGATCAGGTTGTTGGCCAGCGTGAATGACGCGAGTATTTATATTAAGTTTATCTTTCATTGTAAATCCTTATTAGGAAAAATGCTGCGCTTGCATCCATTTTTCATCAACAAACTTGGTTAAATAATTACGAATTGAATCGGGCAGCACAACCACGCAGCGCTGACCTTTTTTTAATTCGCGCGCGGCTTTTAATGCCGCTACCATAGCACTGCCACATGAGCCACCACACAGTAAGCCTTCTTCGCGAATCATTCGGCGTGCCATTAAAAAAGATTCTTTATCGCCAGTTTTAATATATTGATCGACGAGCGAACTATCTAATACATCGGGAATAAAATCATAACCAATGCCTTCCACTAGATAAGGTTTCACTTCAGTGCCGCCGCCTAGAATTGAGCCGATGGGATCGGCGCCGATAATTTTAATCTTTGCATTGGTCTCTTTTAGGCGTTTGGCTACACCGGTTATGGTGCCGCCGGTACCAACGCCCATCACTACCATTGCTAAATCATCGCCCATATCATCTAAAATTTCTTGCGCGGTAAATTTATAATGGGCACCAGGATTATTAGGATTGGCATATTGATCAAGAATAAAAGCGTTGGGTAACTTAGCTTGTAATTTTTTGGCCACTGAAATATGACTGTCAGGGCTATCCCAAGCGGCTTCGGTGGGCGTGCGATAAATTTCAGCGCCCAAGGCTTCGAGCACCACTTGTTTTTCATGACTCATTTTCTCCGGCATGGTGATAATGACATGATAGCCTTTAACGGCACCGGCTAATGCGATACCAATGCCAGTGTTACCTGAAGTCGGTTCAATTAAAGTATCGCCGGGTTTAATCAGGCCGTCTTTTTCTGCCTGTTCAACCATATGATAACCAATGCGATCTTTGACTGAGCCGCCGGGATTTAAAAACTCACACTTTACAAAGAGATCACATGCCAGTTCGCTGCCGATTCGATGTAATTTAACGATGGGAGTATTGCCAATGGCTTGGAGAATATTGTCGATGATCACGTTGAACCTCTGAGGTTGGATTTGCAAACCACCATTGTAACGTAAAAGCTGATCGGAAAAAACGTCGCGTATAGGTGGACATTAACGACTAAATAGACACAGCCTGGCTACGGTATTTTTTTATAGGTAGTTTCGGTATGATGGCGGTTGGTTAGTCAGCAATCAAGGAGCTCTTATGATCGATCCGCAAAATATTAACAATCTAGTGCAAAAAGTTTTAGATGCTATGCCGCCAGGCCTAAAGAATTTACCGCAAGAAATTCAGGCTAACTTTAAAACTGGTTTGCAATCGGCATTCTCACGTTTAGATTTAGTGACTCGTGAGGAATTTGATGCGCAAGTTGGGGTATTGCAAAAAACTCGTGCCAAACTTGAAGCATTAGAAAAAAAACTCGCTGATTTCGAACAGCAAAAATAACATTATGCCGTTAGCGGTGGTCTATAGTCGTGCGGTGTTGGGGATTCATGCACCGTTAGTGACGATTGAAATTCATCTTGCTAAGGGTTTGCCAAGTTTTAGTATGGTGGGCTTGCCAGAAAAAGCTGTAAAAGAAAGTAAAGATCGAGTGCGCAGCGCTATTTTAAATAGTGGTTTTGAATTTCCAGTGGCACGGATTATTGTGAATTTAGCTCCGGCGGATCTACCCAAAGAGGGCGGCCGGTTTGATTTACCCATTGCGATCGGTGTATTAGCAGCATCGGGACAAGTTCCATTTAATGTTGTATCAGGTTATGAATTTGCTGGCGAATTGGCGTTAACCGGTGAGTTGCGTGCGGTAAAAGGTGCTTTACCTTTTGTGTTAGCCGCTGACAAAAATAAAAAAATTATTTTGCCAGTATTTAATGCTAAAGAAGCCAGTCTTACTAAAAAATTAAAAATTTATCCAGCTAAACATCTTAATGATGTTTGTGCACACTTAACAAATATTAAACCGCTAAGTATACAGGTGCCGGCTATGCAATCTAGTATAGCAGCGCAAGCATTAAATATTGCCGATATTAAAGGGCAAGCATATGCAAAGCGTGCTTTAGAAATCGCGGCTACTGGTGGACATAGTTTGTTGATGACAGGGCCACCTGGCACAGGCAAAACCATGTTGGCTAATCGCTTGCCGAGTATTTTGCCAATACTAAGCGAACAAGAAGCTTTAGAGGTTGCGGCATTATATTCAATTAGTAACCAAGGCTTTAAAATTAAGAACTGGTTGCGAAGACCATTTCGCGCACCACATCATTCCAGCTCTGCAGTGGCTTTGGTTGGCGGTGGCCGGCCACCAAAACCTGGTGAGATTTCATTGGCGCATCACGGCGTATTATTTTTAGATGAGTTACCAGAATTTAGCCGCCAGGTTTTAGAAACTTTACGCCAACCATTGGAATCAGGTTCGGTGTTAATTTCCAGGGCCTCTTTCCAAGCAAGATTCCCCGCTTGTTTTCAATTAATTGCAGCAATGAATCCTTGTCCTTGTGGTTATTATGGCGATAACAGTCAACGTTGTCAGTGCGCAGTAGAAAAAATAACCCACTATCAAAATAAAATATCGGGCCCGCTATTAGATCGAATTGATATGCATTTAATGGTATCAGCCGTGCCAGCTGAAGTGTTATATACTAAAAAAAATACTAGCAATGAAGATTCAGTTGCGGTTTGTATACGAGTAACAAGTATTAGAAATTTACAAATTGAACGTCAAGGCAAAGTCAATGCAATGTTAACACCTGCTGATATTGCAACACATTGCGCGCTACAGAAAACTGATTTTGAGTTTATGGTTAAGGTCGTTGATAAGCTCGGATTATCAGCTCGCGCCTACCACCGCGTTTTGAAACTCGCCCGCACCCTAGCGGACATGGAATCAAATCCCCAAATTGGCCGCCATCATCTCCAAGAGGCGGTTGGTTACCGGCGTTTGGAGCGGACATTCAGTTGAGTCTTTACCTCAACCTCAATCGCCAGTATCCTATGGCTCCCACTGGGGTCAAGACTTGACCCCAATAAGCGCCCGCCATGGAAGCGACGCGACGAATAGGTAGCGTTGCGATGGCGAGGCCGGTGTATCTAAAAATAAATTGCTTGCGCCAGGGAAGGCAGGCACGTAGCTTACTAACGTAAGCGCCCGTAGCTCAGTTGGATAGAGCGTTGGCCTCCGAAGCCAAAGGTCACAGGTTCGAATCCTGTCGGGCGCACCATTTGATTGAAACTTTCTAGTTAAGTTGTGTGGTCATCCGTTAAACTTGTTAGTGCGCTAACAAACGTATCATTAAGGCTAACTTTAAGCAATGCAGTTCTAGTCATCATCCGCATCCTCATCTAATGTCCAAGGTGATTTATTGGTTGGTTGTCCAGCAATAATTGCTTTAATCGCCGGCACATAATGGCGCGGCACCAGCATTAATTCGAGTCCTAGTGCTCTAGCATGTGCTTGTAAGCTGGATGTTCTAAGATCAGTTTTACCAGCCTCAATTTTGGATAGATGGCTTTGTGGTAAGCGTAGCTCTTTACCTAAAGCATGTTGGGATAGACCTCTAGCTTTGCGAGCAGATTGGAGTTGTTTAGGTAGATCAGTCATTTTAATATGCCTTTATCGAATATCGATATATAATCTACTTATGATAAGGAGCTTCAAAAGTAAATTGGCACAAGATGTCTGTGATGGCGTAAAAACTCGTTATGCGAGGAAACTACCCGTTTCATTGCGCAGTAAGGCACAACGTCTTTTAGACCAGCTAAATGCCGCAACACAAGTGGATACGTTACGTATACCACCGAGTAATAAGTTAAGAAAGTTAACAGGGAATTTGGCAGGCTTTTGGCGAATTAAAATTGATAAGCAGTGGGCTGTTATATTCCGATGGGAAAAAGATTGTGCTTACGATGTGGTCTGCTTTAGCATGAGCAGATGCTTTTAAAATCGAGCCAGAGTTTTGGCTTAACTTGCAACGT
>JAHZKQ010000063.1 GCA_022600315.1 Gammaproteobacteria bacterium | reverse complement strand
TTCACAGCCATCTTGCAATAAGGATTGAATGCTTTTTGAGTAGAGGTTTTGGTTTTGACAGCGTATTACGCGATGACTTTGTCTGGCGTCTTGCAATACCCCAGTGCTTTTAATGTCAAGTTTTTTTGGACAGCTGCTTGGTTGCAATAACCACTGGGTCATTGTGGGGGCAAGCCTTTTTAATTTTGGCAAATAAAAATCTTGCCCTAGAGTGCGTTTTAAAAAGTTAATAAACAATTCCAGCTTTTTCGTTGTCGCCGTATTCACAATTAACCAGCGATTTTTGATATCGATATAGGCGTATATTTTTGTGATTTTGCTAAATGCACGTGGCAACATCGTGTGCTGCATTTCTTCTTTAATTTGTTTTTTTTCTGAATGCGGTAATTTTTTATCATGCAGTGCTTCTAGCTCTTCAATTCTTGCAATGGCGGCTTGACGCACCACTGCAGCCGGTAATATTTTTTCTTCCAGTTGCAAGCAAATCATATAGAATTTATCCGCTTTATAAGCTAACAAAGCCCCCTCTTCTGTTTCATCAATCGGCGCTACCCAACCACAACTGGATGGCAATGTTGGTAGGCAAGCGCTAAATTCAGCAGCTTCAAGCTGGGCAGATAACTGTGCGGCTGAGGTTGGGATAGGTTTTGAAAATTGAAATAATTGGGCCTGTTTAAACCACATAAGATACTCCTTGTTTATTGGCCTTGGAGTATAGCCTTTTCACGCTAAATAACTCAACTTTTTTCGTGATTAAGCAGCCACTGCTTGCGTTTAATGCCAGCAGCATAACCACCTATAGCACCGTTTTCGTTAATAACGCGATGACAGGGAATAATAATAGCCAATCGATTGCTAGCATTTGCACGTGCAACAGCTCGACAAGCTGTTGGGCGATTAATGGATTTAGCAATGTCTAAATAAGAACGAGTTTTTGCCAATGGAACTTCCATTAGCGCCTGCCAGACGGTTTTTTGAAAATCTGAACCAATAATATGTATAGGAGTTTTAAAGTTAAAACTTTTTCCGGAAAAATAATCTTTGAGTTCTTGTTTGATATTTTTAGTAATACTGGTTTCACCGGCAAACAAGCTATCACTAAATTTTATTTTTAGCTTATTAAGATCACGTTTTAAGCTTTTAGAGTCAGAAAATTCCAAAAGATAAAGTGCTTTATTATCAGCAACACATGCCATTGGTCCTAGCGGAGTATTAAGTTGACTTTGCTTTAAGTCACTCATAATTAACCTTCGTGCATGGGAAAATCTTTGCGGCCACCTTTGGCTTTGACCTGATGGTACAAAGGCCAGCTCGAACCATTCACATTGGCAATTAGATTCCAGAAGGTAACGTAATCAGCATGCCCAGGACGAATGGCATCTTCATATAAAGCTTTTTCGGTTTGTGATGAAGTGAAATAAGCAGAACCATTTTGGGCGTAGATGTCACTCACAAAAGTACCGCCATCAGAATACCAAACTAAATGCATACGATTAAGCGCATAAGTTGTTAACTCAATATAGTATTGATAGCCAAAAGAAACCAATGGAAACAAACAGCCTAAAATTAGGCTAAGTTTTTTTAGTTTAGTAATCATTGCCACCTCCTTGTTTTAAAAGTTACGAACGCGATTGAACTCGACTTTGCTGATCGCGTAAATGATTAATTTGATCTTGCAGATCCTCAATTCGTCCTTGCAACCCGTTAATTGAACTGCGATCATCGCGTATTTGCAGCAAAATAAGTTCACGTTCAGCCCCAGAGTATGGCTTACCATTAGGTTTTTTATTTCTAACCAAGCGGTGTTGTAAATGATGGATATCATTTTGTCTGCCACCGATTTGATTATTTAAATCTCCAATCTGACCATTGAGATCATTTATTTGATTTTGTATATTTTGCAGAGTAATGAAAATACGTCTACCATCGGCATAAGCGTTACGAAATGCGACTACTTGATCGGGTGCACAAAAATCCGGTAAGGGCTTACCTGCCCGACCAATATTGTAGCCGGTTGGCGGCACACAAAATTTTCTTAAGCCGTGGCGATAGGCTCTATTAAATTTAGCGGCTAAATCGCGAGGGCAAATATTGTTATAGGTGGCGCCATTCACACCTAAATTATAAGCTGTGTTTGGCTGACAGAATTGGCGCACACCGGCTTGCCAACCACGGTGATATTTGACGGTATTAACAGTTAATTTAAAGCGTGCACAGTCTTGAATATCCTTGCTAAGGTCACGTTGATATTTGCCTTGACTGCCGTCCTCATAACCCATCGAATACCAGTTCATGCTCAGGCATTGCTGTTTATTGAGGTGTGGTACGCAGGCTGATAAACCAGCTAGCGCAAGGATAGTCAAGATAATCTTATAACTCTTTGATAGATTTAATTTTTCCATTATTATGCCTTTACTTTTTAAAGTTACCCAGAATGATAATCATATCTGTCAGGTGAAGCAAGTGATTAGGCTAAAACTTGATTGGGTTTATGTATTTGACCCCCTAAGACTGGGGCCTCAACGCCTGTCGTTCCCGGAAAACTCAACGGTTTATTTAAAAGGCTACGAACTGCCAGGTAGGCAAAAATTTCCGCTTCTAGCGCATTATCATGCCAGCTCACTTCATCCGCTTTGAATATTTCAACATGGCTACCTAACAGTTGTGTCAAACGATCTTTAAACTCAGAATAAATCATTGGATTATGCCAACCACCACCGGCTAAAACCCAGCGTTTAGGTGGCTGAATAGTAAGCGCGGCAACACTGTCAACAATAGTTTTAGCAGTAAAGGCTTCTAAAGTTGCACAAGCATCTTTTGTATTAAGCTTTTCAAGTTCAGGAATTAATCTTAGCTCATTATAATCTAGTGATTTTGGCGGCTTTAATTCAAAATAATTTTGCGTGTTTTTAGTGGTTGATTTTTTATAAAGTGCATTTAACACATCGTCATTTACTACTCCTTGCTTACCATAAACTCCATCCCGGTCCATGTTTTCTGCACCTTGAGTACGTTGCCGTATTAAGCTATCAATTAGGGCATTACCTGGTCCAGTATCAAAGCCAATAAGATCACCATCCATCTTACTATTAATGATAGTGATATTTGAAATCCCGCCGCAATTAACCACCGCCAATGGAACTAAATTGTCGCGAACCGCTAAAGCTTGGTGATAAATTGGCGCAAAAGGCGCACCCTGCCCACCGGCTTCAATATCGGCGGTTCGAAAATTATTAATTACAATAATACCCAGCTTATTTGCCATATAAGCAGCATCACCAATACTAATTGATAACTTTAAGTCTGGTTGGTGCCATAAAGTTTGACCGTGGTAACCGATTAGGTCAATCTGGTTTGTAGTACAAGAGGTTTTCTCTAGTAGCTTTCTAACCGCTGTGATATGTAGTTCAGTAGAATGGTTGACAATATCAATTAATTTTGGCGCTCGCTTTAAAGCTAAATAATTTGCCAGAGAAATTTTTTTAGCACTAAGATCAAGCTTATCTATGCGAAGTTCTTCTAGTAAATAGTCAGTTAAAAAAGTCTGATAATTTTTTTTAGCATGCTCTAGATTACCGTTGGCTTTTCGAATTGCATATTCAGCCGACTTTAATAGAATGATAAATTCTATCTGGTATGACATTGAGACTGAATCAATTGACTTAACTTGCCGTGCACCATTCGTTTCTAATAAGGCCGCATCAATGCCATCCATCGAAGTGCCGCTCATGAGGCCGACCGCCGTCCTGACCTTGCCCATCTTGTCCTTCCGGTGCATGGTCGCGCCCGATTCGGCGCCTGCGCCCGGCGCCCGTCTTACCCTATCGCGATTTGAGCCAAGAAGACAGCACGCATGCC
>JAHZKQ010000007.1 GCA_022600315.1 Gammaproteobacteria bacterium | reverse complement strand
TATAATCGCGCGCGCGATAATGGCACGCGATTAATTATTGCTGCCAATCAAGCGCCGTTACAATTAAATTGCCAACTAGCCGATTTACGTTCACGCTTAGGTGCAGGTTTAATTTTTAAAGTTCAAGCGCTAGACGATTATGAAAAATTAGCCGCTTTATGTTTGCGTGCCGAACGACGCGGCATGTATTTAAGCCCAGAAGTCGGACGTTATGTATTACACCATTATACGCGCTCAATGCCGGATTTAACCGCGGTGCTTGATAAACTCGACGAAGCCTCATTAACCGCCAAACGCCGCTTAACGATTCCATTTGTTAAAGCGGTGTTGGCAGGTTGATTATTTTATCCATGGCTAGGGCTGTTGCCTGGTGAAGTATAGTCACCGCCAGTTGAATAATTGAGACAGCATAAACGGGCCCAGCATGACGCGCTGGGGGGTTGATTATCGCCGTCTCTATCGGAGGTAGCGGCGGCGCCGTAGCTGCCGTCAAGGCCGGAATTAAGGTGTCCTTTTTCTTCGGATGTTACAGTACAGCGTCGATAAATTTTTGATGGCGCATGACAAAGTAGAGTATCCACACCGCTTGCAATAGCCATCCAAAAATAGCCGCAGCGATGTAAAGAGGTTTTGACTTTATTAAGTGCTGTTAATTTACTTTGTGTGCTTTCACCTAAATCATCCTGCTCACTCTCACTATCTTCATCCGCCGCTTTACTTTTTTGTTCAAAATATCGCTGTGCCATAAACGTTGTGCGGAACCTATCATAATATTCTATCATCGGCAGGCTTTTACCATAGTTAATCGCTAATGCGAAAATTCCACTGATAGCGGTATAGACAAGTAAGGTCATATTGCTGGCTTTGGCTTCGGCCAGTTCTTCATCGCCACTTAAATCTTTAATGAATCCACCAGCAACCACTGTAGCTAGCCCAACAAATAATAATCCAGTAAACGCATAGGTTGAGCCCAAATAAGTAGCGGCGGCGGCAACCACTGCCCCTTTGCTTGTATTTTCATGGTCAAGCACAGCTTTTATTTCCGCTTCCGTTTGCGGTGTTTTTCGACCAGCAAGCATCATTAAATACCCAACGGTGTCTGCTAAGGTTGTGCCAGTTAAATCAGAAATTAACTTCCCACCGGTTGCCATAACACGATGGATTTTACTTGCATGCGGTATTTCCGGGTTAAAATAAAGTGTTATCGGATTCACCGCCGGATCAATTAAGCCTTTTGCTATACCGCGCGAGACATTCAGCGCATGATGTAATACAGTAAAAAATAGTTGTAGTGGGCCGGGATTTGCTTGATTGCCAATTAGCATGGCAAGGGCATGTTGTTTAGTGATGGTGTTACCTTCTGCTGTAATACTAGCAATTTGTTTTCTGACCTTTTCAATCGCCGTGCTTAATTGCGCTTGCAATTTAATGCGTTGCGGATCAATTTCAGCGGCATTACGACGCGGTTCGTTAGTGTCAAAGTGGTCATGAGTTTGATTGGCGTCTTGAAAAACCAAAAATTGAGCAAGACGTTTCTTGATGCCCTGCATATTAAGGATGCCATGCTTTCTTAATAGATCATGAAATTTATTAATTGACAATAAACTTAATACAGCTTGTACATTGGCATAAGTGAGGAACAAGGTGCGAAATAAGAAACCGGTGAATGAAGAGTATTTGGCATTAGCGTCTCCATTGACGGCGGTTAAAACTTCAGTGACAGTAGTTTTTTCATCTTTATCTTCATCTCCATTTGCTAGTGCCGCGTGGTTTGAAGCGCTATCTTGCTGGCAACAGGACCCTAAGTAGTTCCAAACAGGTTGCAAGCAGTTCTGCAAAGCGCCTCGCCAGCGATTTCTTGATACGCCGGGAAACATTTCATCAATCGCAGCGGTTAACTTGCCATATTGTTCTAAAATATTTTCTCGTAAGTCTTGACTGCTTTTAGTGCTATGCAATACAAAGTCAGCTAGCATTTTAATTAAACCCGTGCTGGCAAATGCGATTGGATATATCCATAAGGGGACGTCACCCTCTTCTAAAGCTTGAGTAAAAGCTAGGGCAATAATTGCGATCGCACCATCCGCCAAGCGTACGAATAAAGATGTTTCTAGTAGGGTTTGTCTCATTTGTGATGAATAGGTGGGGCGCGTTAATAATAAATCAGGGTTGGCAAGTAAATAACTAGTTTGCTTGTTATGGATAAAAGGCCCTGTGCGACGCACTGCCACCAAGCCATGCTGTTGCATAGTGACTCGAAAAGTATTGTAAAGCCAAAAAGCAATTTTCACGTATATTGGCATACCAGCACTGCTGCCAAATGATTTAATCATCGCATCAAGTAATTCTACGGGGGCGGTGGCGGTAGCGGCTGCCTCACCAAGTGCACCCAGTCCTGCGAAATATTTTCTTTTACTGGTTGGGTTGGCAGTAAAGAATGTTTTATTATCTTCAGCGACCGAACAAAAACTCTGATGTTGTTCTGGATCATTATTGCTGCTAATAGCAAGCCCGCTATGTTGCTCGAAGAAATTTAATAAATTATTAAGTTCGTTGGTGTAATCTTTATTGTTTTTATCTTTATCTTTATCTTTTGCCACAGCAACTTCCTGCAATGGTTTAAATTGTTGTTGGATTAATTTTAGTGCGAGCTTATAGAAAGCGCCGGGTTGAAATTTTTCTTTGTTATCATCAGCAGCAGACTTCGCATCATCATCAAATGCTTGTAGAAACTTCACATCATCATCAAATGCTTGTAGAAATTCCACATTAATATCAGCGCCGAACAAACGCAATAAAGCAAGCACTTCACGTTTTTCATAGGGTGGGTTGCCGCCATAACGCATTTGATATTCAGGAGATAAATTTTTACGTTTATCTTCAGTTTCTGGTCCGTATTTTGGAATATTTTCTTCCGTGTAAAGGCCTTTGAGAAACCCAGTAATCGCTTGGAAGTCTCCCAATGCAACGTTTTTTTTTGTTAGTTCATCTGCAATCGAGGTCACGTCCTGGAGTTGAAAATTAAGGATATTACTGAAAATTTTATGGATTTCTTTTAGCTTAGCCCATAGTGCTTGTTGTTCTTTTTTAGGAAGACTGTCTGCCCTGTTGGGTTCGGAATTAGTGATCTCAGGCGCATTCACCTTAATAATTGATGAATATTGATTGATAAGCTGTTGAACTTCTATGATTGCTTCTTGTAAGCCCTCATTAAGTTTTTGTACTCGCATATAGTCCCCACTGTAAATGTCATGTAAAAACAGCCAGCATTATAACCACTTTTTTGCAAAATAATTAGTTAAGGGAGCCTTAAATAAGCCTCATGAATTAATTAAAATAAAAATTTTTAAGCGAAGCGGTTTTTTTGGGGTGGCAAATCAGTTCTTGGTTCAGCAAAAAGGTCATCTGGGAAACTGGTTAATAACGTAAAAGCAGCAGTTAGGTTTTTGGGTATTTCGCGAATCACTACTTCGCCGTTACGTTTAAAAATCTCTACTTTATCGCCAGTTAGCTGGAAATCTTTTGGGATTGTAACGGCCTGTGAGTTGCCAGTTTTAAAGACTTTCGTAGTTTTCATATTAGTATTCTCCCTTGGTTTGAACAATCAGACCACCCGTACGCGCACAATGCCGTCGGTGGTCTGGAGTTCATTTAAGCATTGCTCGGGAATTTCAGTATTAAGGTCTAATAAAGTATAAGCAACCTCATCGCGGGATTTATTAATCATATCAACAATATTTAAATTTGCATTCGATAGCACCGTGGAGATTTGCGCCACCATGTTTGGCACGTTTCGATTCACAATGGCCAGACGATGGCCTTCATTTTGCGATAACTTAACCGCTGGGAAATTCACTGAATTTACAATATGACCTTTTTCTAAATAATTTTTCACTTGATCGGCAATCATCATTGCACAATTTTCCTCGGCTTCTTTAGTGGAAGCGCCAAGGTGCGGTAAGCAAATCACTCGCGGATCTTGCATTAGTAAACGATTCGGGAAATCGCACACATAATTACGAATCTTGCCGGCTTTTAATGCAGCTAATAACGCATCATTATCAACAATGCCATCGCGAGCTAAATTTAATAACACTACGCCATCTGGCATTTTTTGCAAACATTCAGCATTAATTAAATGTCGGGTGGCATCCATTAATGGCACATGCACAGTGACAAAATCACTTTGGTTAATGACCTCATCAATAGTTTCTGCCTTGGTGACCGATGAGCGTAATTGCCAGGCCGCTTGCACAGTGACAGCAGGATCGTAGCCAATCACTTTCATGCCGAGGTTACGTGCGGCATTAGCCACTTGCACACCAATATTGCCAAGCCCAATAATGCCTAAAGTTTTACCGGGCAACTCGAAGCCGGCAAAGCGTTTTTTATTTTGTTCAACTTGTTTTTGAATGGCGGCATTATCACCATCTAAGGTGTGGGTATAATCCCAGGCCGGACAAATATTACGGCAGGCTAATAACATACCGGTAATGACTAATTCTTTTACCGCGTTGGCATTGGCGCCTGGTGTATTTAACACGGGAATACCAAGATCGGTGTATTGATTGATTGGGATATTATTGGTGCCAGCTCCCGCGCGACCCACCACCAAGACGGATTCGGGGAGCTCAAAATCATGCATCTTATATGAGCGTAACAAAATGGCATCTGGCTGTGCCAGATTATCACTCACGGTATATTGCTCGGCGGTGAATTTTTCCAAGCCGCGAGAGGAGATATTATTTAGTGTGAGTATGTTAAACATTGAATTTCCTTTTACAATAAACCCAGTGAGCCCAGCAGTATAAACAAAATTGCCAGCGGCGCAAAATAGCGCAAGATAAACCGCCAAATGCGTACCCAAACATTTTGCAATGACCAGTTTAATTCAGTTAACAATAAGTGTGGGCATAATAACCAACCGGCAAATACTGCGATGAGTAAACCGCCAATCGGTAGCATAATGGCAGCAGTGGTAAAATCCAAGGCTTTAAAAAAACTAACGTGAAAGATTTGGAAAATATGCGGATGACTAAATGAACCAATCGCGCCAAGACTTAAGAGCCAGCAAATAGTGCCAGCGCCAAGCACGGCTTTTTTGCGGTTAAACCCACGGTTGGCTTGTAGCCAATCGATACTGGGTTCAAGCACGGCAATAATCGAAGAAAAAGCCGCGAAAAATAGCATTAAGAAAAATAAACTCGCCACCACGTGACCAAATGCCATATGCCCAAACGCTAGCGGTAGGGTTTTAAAAATTAAACTCGGGCCAGCGCTGGCTTTTAAGTGATAAGCAAACACAATTGGAAAAATAATCAAACCGGCTAGAATTGCAAATCCAGTATCGGCAATAACCACCGCATAAGCGGCCTGGGTAATAGAGTTACGTTTTGGTAAATAAGCGCTAAAAGTAATGGTCACTCCCATCGCAATATTCAAGCTAAAAAATGCTTGGCCTAAGGCAATCAAGGCGGTTTTAGCGGTTACCGCGTGGAAATTAGCGGAAAATAAAAAATGTATTGTGCGCGCAAAGCTGCCGTGAGTAATGGAGTGAATTAATAGCAGTGCCAATAAAATCAATAAAGCTGGGAACATAATCATTACGGCGCGCTCTAAGCCACGTTTTAAACCCAGCATTAAAATACCGATGGCGCTAGCACAAACAATTGTATCAGTTAATAGCATTTGCCAAGGGCTGGATTTTAGCTGATTAAAAGCTAATAGACTGCCTGCTTCAGTTATATTGTGAAACTCACCAATGCCAGCGCGAAATAAATAATCCAATACCCAGCCGGCAATTACGACATAGTAAGTCATGATTAGAAAGCCGCTTAAAATATTTAACGCGCCGATTAAACCCCATAGGCTTGAACGCTTAGATTGCTTGGCAAGGCTGGCAAAAGTGGCGATGGCATTTTTACGACCCATCCTGCCAAGCACCACTTCCGCGATAATTAGTGGCACGCCCAGTAGCAATACCGCCAATAAATACATTAAGACGAAAGCGCCACCACCATTTTGGCCAACAATATAAGGAAAACGCCAGATATTTCCCAAGCCGATGGCAGCAGCAGAAGCGGCAAAAATAAACGATAATTGTGAGGACCATTCCATGGTGGGTTGACGCATTGGACTTTAATCTCCGTATATTTTTGCCAGTGCCACTTTAATATTCGGCATTTGATAACAGAATCCGGCGTGCATAAGTTTTTCGGGTAAGACATGTTGGCCACGCAATAATATTTCATCAGCCATTTCACCTAAACACAATTGTAATAGCCAGGCAGGGGTAGATAAAAAAGTGGGGCGCTTTAAAACACTGCCGAGACGTTTAACAAAAATAGCTTGGGTAACAGCATGTGGTGCCACGCAGTTAATGGGGCCATGTAACGCTGGGTGATCATAAATAAATTCAATTGCGCGAATTAAATCATGTAAGCTAATCCAGCTTAGTGGTTGTTGACCATTACCCATTTTACCGCCCACGCCAAGCTTAACGGGTAACGCCATCTTTTTTAATGGTCCGCCATTTGCGGCTAATACTAAACCAAAGCGTAAATTGACAACGCGCACGCCGGCACCAATGGCCGGCCAAGTGGCACGTTCCCAAGCCCGCGCTACTTTGGCTAAAAAATCTGGGGCGGTATTAAAATCAATTGCGGTGCGTTCGCTAAGTGCCGGCGGCAGACCATCGCTTCGAGATTCTTGTAAGCCATAAATACCGGTAGCGCTGGCGTTGAATAAAGTGGGGGCCTTGCTGCCAAGATTGGCACATTCACGCGCCACTAATCCAGCGGTTAAGATACGGCTATTGAGAACTTCATTTTGATAGGTTTGCGTCCAACGCTTAGCGCCAATACTTGCGCCAGCTAGATTAATAAACCAATCGCAATTTTCTAAATAGCGCGGCGGGTTTATCACAAAATCATCCCAGCTGATGGCGCTAATGCGCTCGCCAAATAGCGCGGTTATTCTGCTCGCCTCACGACCAATAACGCTTACGCGATGCCCTTGCGCTAGCAGATGCTGGACTAATGCTTGACCGATAAAGCCTGAGCCACCCATGATGCTGACATGCATATTTATGTCCTTAAACTTGACTTCAAAAACCAATCCATTCATTGTAGCCTTCTCATTTAGGTAAGGCTAGCGGAGTAAGTGATGACCCATGAATGGCAACTTGAGGCGCCCTTGGATGCGATTATTTTAGACTGTGATGGCACCTTGAGTGCGATTGAAGGCATTGATATTTTGGCTGAGCAAAATGGTGTTGGCCCGATGGTGGAGGCGCTGACCCAGAAAGCCATGGGCGAAACCGGGATCAACTTAGAGCTGTATGAGACGCGTTTGGAATTGGTCAAGCCTTCACGCCAACAACTGATGGACTTGGCGCAAGCTTATTACAATGCTATGAGCCCAGATGCAATGACAGTGATTAATGCTTTTCAGGAATTAGATAAAGAAGTGTTTGTGATATCGGCGGGTTTAAATCCAGCGGTGATGATGTTTGCAAACTTACTAGGCATTGATGAAGAGCGGGTGTTTGCGGTGAATGTAAAGTTTAGTCAGGAGGGTCATTACCGAGATTTTGATCATGAAGCGCCAACCACGCAAACTAATGGCAAGCGTAAAATTATTAAGGCAATCAAAGATACCTATAATCACGTGATGATGGTGGGCGATGGTTTAAATGATTTTGAGGTGCATGATTTGGTGACGCGATTTGTCGGTTATGGTGGCGCGTATTATCGGCAAAATATTGCTGATCGATGTCACTTTTATATTAAATCGAAATCTCTATTGAGTTTGTTGCCACTGGGATTAACTGAGCAAGAAGCAGAAAATTTGCCGGATAAAATTTGGCAGGTTTATGCTAAGGCTTTGCCGGAGTTAACCTCTAGCGATATTATTATTCGCAATTAATAAAAGGTTTCCTTCCCTTAACATAAAAGAGAATAGTATGAGCGAAGCGATTACAAAAAACACATTATCCACCATTACCGATTACTTAACCGGCCTGCAAAATAAAATCTGTCAGGCCTTAGAAAAAGTAGATGGTGCTGAGAAGTTTATCATTGACGATTGGCAATATAAAACTGGCGGTGGCGGCTCAACCCGTGTATTAAGTCAAGGTAAAGTATTTGAATCAGCGGGAGTGAATTTTTCTAGAGTATCCGGTGATGCATTACCAAAAGCTGCCAGTGCCGCTAGACCAGAATTAGCCGGACGTTCGTTTACTGCCACTGGCGTGTCGATGGTGTTGCACCCACAAAACCCTTATGTGCCGACCACGCATTTAAATGTGCGCTTTATATTAACCGAAAAACCAGGCGCGGATCCGATTTGGTGGTTTGGTGGTGGTTATGATTTAACGCCGTATTATGGTTTTGAGGAAGACGCTAAACACTGGCATCAAACTGCTAAAACCGCCTGCGAAAAATTTTCACCGGATTTTTACCCGCGCTTTAAAAAATGGGCTGATGAATATTTTTATTTAAAACACCGCAATGAAATGCGTGGCATAGGCGGCTTATTCTTTGATGATTTAAATGAATTGCCATTTGAAAAATGTTTTGGCTTTATGCAAAGCGTTGGCGACACTTTTTTAGAGGCATACTTACCCATCGTTAAGCGGCGACATAGCATGCCGTTTACTGAGCGTGAACGCCAATTTCAGCTGTATCGGCGCGGACGTTATGTTGAATTTAATTTACTTTATGATCGTGGCACTTTATTTGGTAT
>JAHZKQ010000002.1 GCA_022600315.1 Gammaproteobacteria bacterium | reverse complement strand
GCAAAATCTTGGTTAATATGCCGCTCTAAACCGACCATATCCCATTGTTCTTCGATGCTTTGCGGCGGCACAAATTGTTCGATCATGCCGCTAATGGCTTCTTCACGAATCGCGGCAACTGTTTCGGTAATATTATCGGTGCGTAATAACTCACTACGTTGTTGATAAATCACTTTACGTTGATCGTTGGCCACATCATCGTATTCCAATAAGTTTTTACGGATATCAAAGTTTAAACCTTCTACTCGCCGTTGGGCTTTTTCAATTGCGTTGGAAATCCACGGATGTTGAATCACGTCACCTTCTTTAATGCCTAAACGGCGCATTAAATTTGCCATTTTATCGGCGGCAAAAATTCGCAGTAAATTATCTTCCATCGATAAATAAAATTGCGTGGAACCCGGATCTCCTTGGCGCCCGGAACGGCCGCGCAGCTGGTTATCAATGCGTCGTGACTCATGCCGCTCGGTACCTAACACATGCAAGCCACCCGCCTCTAAAACAAGATCATGTTGCTTTTGCCACTCGGCTTTTACTTTTTGAATATCTGCATCACTGGGGTTATCCAACTCCTCAATTTCCATTTCAAAATTACCGCCTAAAACAATATCCGTACCACGACCGGCCATATTGGTGGCAATGGTAATTGAACCTGGCAATCCGGCTTGAGCAATAATCTTCGCTTCACGTTCATGCTGTTTGGCATTTAATACTTCATGCGGAATTTTTTCTTGCTTTAAAAGCTTGGAAAGCTTTTCGGAGTTTTCAATCGAGGCAGTACCGACTAAAATCGGCTGTTGTTTTTCACGGCGTTCTTTAATGTCTTTTAAAATCGAATTAAATTTATCTTTTTCAGTTAGAAAAACTAAGTCTGCTTCGTCTTTACGAATCATGGGTTTATTGGTCGGTACCACAATCACTTCAAGACCGTAAATTTTTTGCAGCTCAAAAGCTTCGGTATCTGCCGTACCAGTCATACCCGATAATTTTTCATAAAGCCGAAAATAATTTTGAAAGGTAATTGTCGCCATGGTCTGGTTTTCAAGTTGCACCTGCACACCTTCTCGCGCTTCAACCGCCTGATGCAAACCTTCCGACCAACGCCGACCATCCATTAAACGCCCAGTATGTTCATCCACAATGATCACCTGACCATCTTTTACCACATAATCTACGTCGCGTTGATATAAAGTATGCGCCCGTAATGAAGCATTAAAATAATGCATAATGCTAATATTATGTAGGTCATATAAACTTTCGCCTTCTTTAAAAAGCCCCGTCTCTAGCATTAAGGCTTCGACTCTCTGATGCCCGCGCTCAGTTAAAAACGCCTGCTTGTTTTTTTCATCAAGAAAATAATCGCCCCGATTCTCTTCTGGCACCTCTTCTTCTTTTTCATCTTCCGCCATCATTTGGCGCTTCAATTTGGGCACTAATTTATTAATCTTATTGTAAAGATCAGATGACTCTTCGGCATGACCAGAAATAATCAAGGGGGTGCGCGCCTCATCAATTAAAATCGAATCGACTTCATCGATAATGCAATAGTGCAATTCGCGCTGTACGCATTGCGCTGATTCATACACCATATTATCGCGCAAATAATCAAACCCAAATTCATTATTGGTGCCATAAGTAATATCTGCCGCATACGCTTCTTGTTTGGCTGAATGATCCATGCTGGAAAGATTGACACCCACACTCAAACCCAAAAAATCATAAATCGGTTTCATCCACTGGGCATCACGGCTTGCCAGATAATCATTAACGGTAATCACATGCACACCGCGACCACTTAAAGCATTTAAATAAACCGCTAACGTTGAGGTTAAGGTTTTACCTTCACCGGTACGCATCTCGGCAACTTTACCGTAATGCAAAACCATTCCGCCTTTAAGTTGCACATCGAAGTGGCGCAAGCCTAAAGTTCGCACTGATGCTTCACGCACCACCGCAAACGCTTCAGGCAATAATGATTCAAGCGTATCACCCGCTTCTAAACGCTGCTTAAACTCATTCGTCTTGGCAGCAAGCTCACTATCACTTAGGGCTTGCATAGCCGCTTCAAGCGCGTTAATTTGGCTCACCACTTTGTTGTAGCTGCGCAATATACGCTCATTACGCGTGCCAAATAGTTTCTTTAATAGCTTAATCATAAATCACTCACCAAAATAAGGCCTGGTTAAACTCGCCATTCTCTCATAGAATAAAGCCAGATGGAAACTCGTAATCCTACACAGCCGGCCGACCCAGAGCTTCTCAAACGTCTAGTAAAAAAGACAAAATTTGGAGAAATGGTCGAACGCGCCCATGAATTGGTTGAGCTTGCCGAACTACTGCAGAATATCTTTCCACGCGAACTAACCGGGCTTTATCAAATCATTAACTTAAACAAAAATGTCTTAATTTTAGCCGTTCCTGATGCTGCAATTGCCACCAAGATGAAGTATAGTGAATACGATTTGCTGGCGGCCATGGATGGCCAACCTTCTCTGCGCGGCATTGATCAAATCGATATCAAAGTTAGACCCAAGCTGTTTGAACTTAAACACAGCAAGAATCCCACCCCACGCCAAGGCCTATCACCCCAAGCCCGACAATATATTGACCAAGCTGCCGAAACCATTAATGATCCCGAGCTCGCAGAGGCTTTGAAAAGTTTGGCAAGTAATGGGGTGAAG
>JAHZKQ010000062.1 GCA_022600315.1 Gammaproteobacteria bacterium | reverse complement strand
TCTTAACTTTCTGGTATTTTTCTGCCTCTTTTTACTTAAACGTACATTAAAATTTAGATAATTCTTAAAATATCCCGTTGAATTGCCAAACAAATCGCTTGAGTAACACTATCAGCACCGAGTTTACGTTTGGCGCGCTTTTCATAGGCACGAATCGACTCTTTAGGAATGCCTAAAATAGCCGTTCTTTGCTTATAACCGCGCGTTAACACTGTCACCGCAATGGTCAGAGTTTCCATCACACTAAGTGGTGCGCGAGCCTTAAAATTTAACTCCAAGCAAGCATAGCGCTTAAATAAATCGGCTAGCTCCAAGAGCTGCTGAGAGTCAAATAATACTCCCAACGATTGACGATGTTGATCGATAAAGTCACGGATGGGAACCAATTCTTTAATAAAATTCATTATGAAACTCCATTGAAATAATGTCTGGATTGCTTCACCACTTAAAGTGGTTCGCAATGACGTGTTAATTCAATGGAATTATTAGGGAATTTATTGTTGCTCACAATACCGGGGTTTAGCTAATTAAATATATTTTCTATCCCACAGTTCCTGCAGAAACTCTTGCCAAGGAATAGCTTCTATTTTAACGTCATTTTCAGTAGTGATAAGGCGGCGACGCAGAGCACAACATATTACAATCGCGTGCTTCGGCTTATAATCATTACAAAATGCTCGCAGACCTTTTAGATCACTTAAATTAGGATTCTCACTAATTTTAACCTCAATCGCAAAATCACCTCTATTTAAAATAAAATCAACTTCAAGACCTGTCTTACTGCGCCAATACTGAATTGACTCATTCATTTCATGAATGCCTAAAAATGCGATTAATTCCATTAAGATAAAATGTTCAAATGCATTCCCAGCCACTGAACCTTGCAGGCTTTGGATAGTAGATTTACTCAAGTAATTAGCCACTCCCACATCAAACCAATAAAACTTCGGTGTTGAACTAATTAAATCTCGCTTGATTTTCTTAGCAAATGGATCAATCAGATAACCCACTAAAGTATCTTGCAGTATCTGGAAATATTCTTTTACAGTCTTAGAATCTATTGCGCAATCACGTGCGATATTCGTATAATTTAGCATCTGCGCATTACAAAAACCCGCTAACTCAATAAACCGGGCAAAACCCGGAAAATTTCGCACAATGCCTTCGGCCTGAATTTCTTCTTTAAGATAATCAGCAAGATAGGCGCGCAACATACGTTGCGGTTGATCTGACAAATAATGTGATGGCAATAAACCATGGTTCAATGCCCGCAATAAATCAAACTCAATGATCTCTTGATAAACGAGTGGATAGAAATTAAATCGCCAAGCACGGCCCCCCAGTAAATTAGCTGCTCCACGTTTTAACTTACGTGCGCTGGAACCACACAATATAAAACTCAATTTTTTGTTTTCAATTAACCAGTGCACTTCATTAAGCAGCATAGGCACTTTTTGTATCTCATCAATAATGATGGGTTGTTGCAAACGCTCGGCCGGCATAGCTAAAAGCTCTTCTCGTAATCGATGTGGCGCAGCCATCAAACGAGTCAATTCATCCGTTTTCAGCAAGTCATAGCAGATAGAATCAGCAAAGCGTTCATGTAAGTAAGTGGATTTACCCGTCTTTCTAGCACCCCAAAGAAATGCCGACTGGTGCTGGGGAAGCTCAATATCAAGTAGTCGCTTTATCATCATTTCAGCCAACATCCCGTAATAGTTGTCTAAATATGGATTATACTCCATATTTAGACAACTTTAAAGGACTATTATCCTGATATCGATAGGCCAGGCACGAAAGCTAGTACCCCCCCATGCTTCTTGCAATATTGTTATTGAATCGTAAGATTACAAGATTTCGAGTATTGGGATCAGGCCTTTTATTTAAAGTTTTGCAAAAAATAAGTGCAAAACCTTATAACAAAAGACTTGACCCCAATTCTTTATTTAAACGCTGGAATTGCGCCATCGCCAAAGATCTTTTTGGCGGTTTGTAAGACCGCTTTGGAATGTAAAGCTTTAACCAGCTCTAAGGCTTTTTTATTATTTTTATCTTTAATCCGCACCACCACTACATTGGCATAAGGTGAATGTTTATCTTCAGCATACAAAGCATCTTTACTAGGTGATAAGCCCGCCGGGATGGCAAAGTTGGTATTAATCACGGCAATCGCCACATCATTCATGGCGCGAGCAAGCTCTGCTGCGTCAAGCTCAATAAACTGTAGATGTTTTGGATTATTGATAATATCTAATGGTGTGGCATCAAAGCCTGCACCAGGCTTTAACTTGATAAGTCCCGCTTTTTGCAACAATAATAACGCGCGGCCCTCATTACTTGGATCATTGGGAATCGCCACCTTAGCACCCGCTTTAATCGCACTTAAGGATTTTAATGTATCTGAATATACGCCCATCGGATAAATAAATACTTTGCCTATTGGCACGATTTTATAACCTCGGGCTTTAATTTGCGTTTTTAAAAACGGCATATGCTGAAACATATTGGCATCAATACTGCCATCGTTTAAGGCGGCATTTGGCACATTATAATCTGAAAAGGCTACGATCTTAATATGCAAACCATATTTTTTTAAGGCAACTTTTTTGGCGACTTCCATTATGGTGGTTTCAGGGCCCGCAATGGTGCCGACTTTAATTTGATTGGCCGGCTCTTGCTGATGACAAGCCGTTAAACCAAGCATTGCCAATAAACCCAAAGCTAAGAAAATAATTTTTTTCATCTCTGCCTCCTTATCTTGATAAACGACTCGCCAGCCAATCGCCTAGCCATTGCAATAACTGTACCATCACGATTAATATCGCAATGGTTACCAACATCACGCCAATTTCAAATCGATCATAACCATAACGCACACCCACATCACCTAGACCGCCGCCCCCAACGGCGCCGGCCATGGCTGAATAACCAATTAATGTGACCAATGTTAAAGTCACGCCACGAATAATTGCACTCTGACTTTCAGGTAACAATACTCGCCAAACAATTTGCAACGGTGTCGCCCCCATCGCGGTGGAAGCTTCGATTAAACCCAATGGCACTTCTTTTAATGCACTTTCAATAATGCGTGCTAAAAATGGAATCGCCGCCAAGGCTAATGGCACCATCGCCGCAATAGTCCCAATCGAAGTGCCAACCACCAATTGCGTAAACGGCGTGATCGCCACCATTAAAATAATAAATGGAATCGAGCGCACACCATTCACAATTAATGCCAGACAACGATGAATGCTCACGCCTTCCAAAATATTATTTTTTTGAGTGGCAAATAATATCACGCCTAACGGCAGGCCAAAAACCACCGCAAATAAAGTCGCAACGCCCACCATTAATAGTGTTTGCCAAGTGGCGTTAATTAATAGGCCAGTCATCTGTGGGGACATATCCCAATACCTCAATTTTAATTTGATGTTGCTGAAAATAATCTAGGGCTTTATTAAATTTACCGCCCAAAGCCACCAGCATCACTCCCAATGTATCATGATTCAATAATTCTAAATTGGCACATAAAATATTCACTTCGACATTATGATGGCGAATTAAATCATCGATAATCGGTCGGCGCGCGGATTGGCCAATAAAACTTACGCGTAAAATTAATTTCCCACCAGCAATGGGCTCGGCTTGCAATTTATTTTGT
>JAHZKQ010000006.1 GCA_022600315.1 Gammaproteobacteria bacterium | reverse complement strand
GATATGTAGGTCATGAATTTCGATAACACCATCGACTTGTTGCATGCTGTTAGTGACTTGGTTAAGGTCGATATGTTTAGGTACGCCTTCCATTAATACTAGGAGAGATTCTTTTAAGAGGCGCAAACTTGATAAGGCGATTAAGATGCCAATTACGATGGCGAGAATCGGGTCGATTGGATACCAGCCGGTGGCATAAATGACCGCACCAGCAATTAAAGCAGCAAAAGAGCCTAGTAGATCACCAAATACATGCAATAACGCCGCGCGAATATTTAGATTGCGTTCCCCCTTGGAAAGCATCCAAGCAACCAATAAATTTAGTAGTACTCCAATGGCAGCGACAATAATTACAGGTAGTCCATGCACGTGACTAGGTTGATGCAGGCGCTCAACGGCTTCAACAATAATAAAAATTGAGATCGCCAGCAAAATCATGCTACTAATCCAGGCAGCAACCACTTCAGCTCGACCCAGGCCGTAGCTGTGTTTATTCGATGGGCCGCGCGCGGCAATAATCGCGGCGAAGGCGGCAATGGCGAGTGATAAAGCATCCGAGGCCATGTGGCCCGCATCACCTAGCAAGGCCAATGAGCCTGACCACCAGCCGACTAAAGCTTCAATGCCACCAAAGATCAAGGTGATGAAGATGGCGGCGCTCAAGACTTTTAATGAGCTATGTTTAGCGTGTGAATGTGACATGATGTTTATCTCAAATTAGTTTATAAATAATCTTGGCCGCCATTAGTTGGGCCAGATAATAATTTTAGGCAGTAATTATTGACACGAGTTTGTAGGCGCTTAGCAAGTGATTTTTTCTGTTTAAACTCAATTTGATAAAGAGTTTTATCGGTCGAGGCCTGGAGTAAATAATCATCGGAGGTTTGCAAACTATCAACCAACTTACGATTGAGTGCCGGCTCACCAAACCAATGTTCGCCAGTAGCCACTTGAGCAAGATCAACTTGCGGGCGATGTTTGCGAATAAAGTTTTTAAATAAGTCGTGAGTATCTTCAATTTCTTGTTGAAGTTTTTCGCGACCTTGTTTGGTGTTTTCACCGAACATGGTTAAAGTTCGTTTAAATTGACCTGCAGTGAGCTGTTCAAAATCAATCGCTTTTTTAGTTAAGTAACGATGGAAATTTGGCAGCTGTGCAATCACACCAATTGAACCAATAATTGCAAACTGTGCGGCAATGACTTTATCAGCAACGCAAGCCATCATATAACCACCACTTGCAGCAATTTTATCTACTGCTACAGTTAATTTAATACCAGCGTTTTTAATGCGTGCCAGTTGTGATGCGGCTAAGCCATAAGCATTGACCATGCCGCCGCCACTTTCAACGCGCACCAAGCATTCGTCGTTTGCGGTGCCAGTTAATAAAACGGCAGTGATGGCTTCGCGTAATGCAGTGACTGCAGAGGCTTTAATATCGCCGTGAAAATCGATCACAAATAGGCGTGGTTGTTTGTTCCGTTTTTTATCTGCAGATTTTTGTTGTTGTTTTAGTTTTTTAAAAGCGCTTTTGGTTTGAGTTTCGCGGCTAAGTTTTTGGCGCATTTCATCGTAGCGCTCATTTAAACTGTTAATGACTAGTTTCCCGGGTTTGGTTTTTTTATTTTTGCTGGTCATGCCGATAATGCTGGCTAAGATGATAATAATAGCGACTACAATGGTGGCAGTTTGGATGAGAAATAAGCCGTAGTTTATTAGAAATTGCATGATTGCTCCTTGTTGTGTGCTGGACAGTTATAGTTGCCGTTTAGTTTAGCATGACCTTTGTAAATTGTAGAGTGGTTAGCTTGCGTTTATCTTGGTGAATAGCATAGACTAGTTAAGTCAGATCCTAAGTTGTTATGAGGTGTACATGTGGCGTAAAGGTGATGCAGCAACCTTAGCAATCCTCGGCCCATTGGCGTTTGGTTTTGCGGTGGCATTGGATATTTATATTCCGGTGGTGCCGCATTTGGTTGGATTTTTCCATACCACAGTTAACGAGGTCCAGCTGACATTAAGTCTGTTTATGGTGTTTATTGGTATTGGGCAGCTGCTATGGGGACCATTAGCTGATCACTTTGGGCGGCGTAAAATCGCTTTGGGAAGTTTGTTGCTTTATATTTTGGGCTCGGTATTTTGCGCGTTTTCCAATTCAATTCATTTTTTAATTTTTGGTCGTTGTGTAGAGGCGGTTGGTGCTTGTGGCACTATGGTGGTTTCCATGGCAGTGATTCGCGATGCCTATGATGAGCGTTCTAGTGCGCGGATGTATAGTTTGTTAAATGGGATGGTCTCAGCCTCACCATTGTTTGCCCCTATTATTGGGGGTTATTTAGTGACTTGGTTTAATTGGCGGGCGTCGTTTATCTTTCTAATTATTCTTGGTTGTATCATGACATTGATTGTGATGTTTTTTTTAGATGAATCTTTAGCGTTTGAAGATCGGATTAAAGCGGATTGGAGTGTGTTTAAACGTTATGTTTCAATTTTAACTAACTCACAATTTTTATTTTATACATTTGTTGCGGCCAGTGGGATTAGTTATTTATTTACTTTTTTCTCTTTATCACCATATTTGTTTATCCAAGAATTGCATGTCGCAACCGATCATTTTGGATTTTATTTTGGGGTTTTAGGCGCTGTATTTTTTGCCGGCAGTATTTTAAGTTCCTGGGTGGCACCACGTTTGGGCGTTTCGCGCACCGTATGGCTTGGTATTTTATTGGCGATTATTGGTGGCGTTTTGATGGCTATCTGGGTACAAATGGCAGGCTTAACTATACTTGATTTTATTGTGCCGATGTTGCCAATTGGTATTGGCGCCGCTTTTATGGTTGGTGCGGGAGCGGCAGGTGCTTTAGCGCCGTTTGGTAATATGGCAGGCACTGCGGCAGCAGTATTGGGCTGTGGACAATTTTTTGTTAGCGCAATTGCCGGCTCAATTGTGCTTTACTATAAAACTGGCACGCCAATGCCGCTGGCAATTTTAACTTTATTATTAGGAACGCTATGTATGCTTTTTATGTTGTTGGCGCGTAAACGTTTACGCGATTGAGTAGCGTTGTTTTAGATCATTAATAAAATAATTGGCATTGAGCTTGTTGCCAGTGGCATCTTGCAATAAGCTTTGCATATCCATGAAGCTAGCGCGGCTATGAACATGTTGTTTTAACCACCCCATTAAATCCGTAAAATCACCTTGTGCTAATTGTTGTGGAATATTAGGTTTTGCAGTGAGTGCAGTTTGATAAAGCTGTGCGGCAATTAAGCGACCGATGGTGTATGCAGGAAAATAACCGAAAATACCGGCTGGCCAATGCACGTCTTGCATGACGCCATTTTGATAATCATCTTTGGTTGACAGGCCTAAATAACTTTGCATTTTGGCTTGCCAAACTTCTGGCAAATCTTTAATTTGGATTTTCCTAGCAAATAAATCTCGTTCTATTTCATAGCGTAAAATAACGTGTAATGGGTAGGTTACTTCATCGGCATCAACGCGAATTAAACTAGGCTCTACTTTTGCATAATGTAGTGCTAAATTATCCGCCGCAAATGCTTTTTGATTACCAAATTCGGCTTGAATAAGTGGCGCGAGAAAACTTAAAAACTCTGAACTGCGGCAAGCTTGCATTTCAATGAGTAGTGATTGGCTTTCATGTACGCTCATGCCTAGCGCTTTGCCGACCGGTTGCTGGCGCCAATTTTCCGGTAAATGCTGTTCATAACAGGCGTGTCCGGTTTCATGACAAATCCCCATAATCGCAGAAACAAATTCATCTTCGCGATAACGCGTGGTTAAACGCACATCGCTTGGTACGCCACCACAAAAGGGATGGTGGCTAACATCTAGGCGGCCGTGATTAAAATCAAAGCCAATCGCCTGCATTAACTGCAAGCCAATTTTACGCTGTTTGTCGATGGCAAATGGGCCGGTTAATGGTAATGGTTTGATGGTTTTTTGTTTTTCAACAATGGTTTTGATAAGTTGTGGTAATTGCGTTTTTAAATTCTCAAAGATTGGCTCGATAAAGCTTTGACTAAGGCTGGGTGAATATTCATCTAATAAAACATCGTAAGGTGATTGGTTAAAATATTCAGCACGAATATTGGCAGATTCATAAATTAATTGAAAAAGTTCAGTGAGTTTAGGTTCAAATTCATGCCAGTTATTTTTACCGCGTAGCTTGCGCCAAGCTTGCTCGCAACGTGTGCTTTTTTCAGCGATTTCCCCCACTAACTTGCTGGGCAGGCAGGTGGCTTGGGTATAAAGTTTTTGGATGCGCTTTAAGTTGGCGTTGGCCCAGGCTTCACCGGGTGGGTTATTGTTTGCTTTGGCTAATAGCTCACTGACTTTTGGATCCGTCAGTAGTTCATGTTGAACCGTTTGCAATGTGGCCATTGCCTCAGCTCGTGCTGGGCCGCCACCGCTTGGCATCATGACCGCCTCATCCCAATTTGCCAGTGCGCTAAGGTGTTCCAGGTGGTCAAGTTTGGTAAATAATGCTTCCAGTTGTTGATAGGCGTTCATGGCGGCTCCATTAAAATTTGAATTATTGATTGCTTTTAAGCTTCCCTTAATATTGCTTAGCCAGAACCTATGTTAGAATCTCTGCAACTGCTATTAGGCCATGGATTTTGGCAGTGATCAAGTAAAAAGGAGTTTACCACCGATGATCAATCTTGCGGGTGCTGATTTTAATAAACAACCGGATCAAGTTTCTGCTTCTGATATTCTAACCACCGCTCAAGCAATTATTGCTGATATTATTAAAAATACCGGTTATTCTCTAGGGCGTATCTCGCGTGAAACGGGCATTTCTAAAGCTACAG
>JAHZKQ010000061.1 GCA_022600315.1 Gammaproteobacteria bacterium | reverse complement strand
TGATATTAGTGTAGTGCAGCCCTTAACGGTGGCCTGGGTATTAGCTTTACCATTTTTTGATTTAACTCAAGTGGTGGTATCACGTTTACGAAAAGGTTGTTCGCCCTTGCGTGCTGGTCGGGATCATATTCATCATATTTTACAGGCGGTGGGTTTTAGCGCCATGTCATCGACGCTTACTATTGCCTTGATTTCGGTGGGTTTAGGTGTCATTGGGGTTTTATTAAACCATTATCATGTTTTGGAAGGTATTCAGCTGGGTTTGTTTTTGGGAATCTTTATTGTTTATTTGGCAAGTTTAAGATTATTAAGTCGCCACTACGGTCGACATACTTCATTAACGCAGGAGGCAGTATGAATGAATATAATTTAGAGGTCATTAAGTTGTGTTGTAGCAGACAGGGTAAATCGCTCTGTCAAAACTTAAACTTTAATATTATTCCGGGAACGGTTTGGCAAATAACTGGTGATAATGGCTCGGGTAAAACCAGTTTATTGCGGATCTTGGCGGGGACTTTAAAGTCAGATGCAGGAAAAGTGCTGTGGTGTGATCAACCACTAGAGTCTTGTCTGCCGAAGTATTATCAAATGATGAGTTATTTGGGGCATAAACCCGCAATCAAATCCGAATTGACGGTGCTGGAAAATCTTAAGCTCGATTTAAAAGTGGAATCCATTTATTCTTTATCCGATTACTTGACCAAGTTTAAGTTGCTTGATGAAATTAATACACTTTGTGGTAAATTATCCCAAGGGCAGCTGCAACGGGTATCGATTATCCGTTTATTATTGACTGCAGCGAAATTATGGTTGCTGGACGAGCCATTTGCCAATCTTGATCAAAACTCGATTGCCATGCTAAAACAATTAATGACTCGACATGCAAGAGAAGGTGGGGCGGTAGTATTATCATCGCACCAAGTGATTACCTTGCCGATTCCAATCCATAATATTGATTTAGCGACCGAGGTTGTGTCGTGACATTAATCGATAGCTTTAAGCGAGTAGTCAAACGAGAGTGTTTATTGCAATTTCGCCAAAGCCATGAATGGTTAACGCCACTGTGGTTTTTTTTATTGGTATTAATTATTGTGCCGTTAGCAACATCTGCCGATACTAAATTATTGCAAAAAATTGGCCCCGGGATGATTTGGTTGGCGGCATTATTAGCCTATTTATTAGCGCTGCCACGATTATTTCGTGATGACTATTACGATGGCAGTTTAGAGCAATGGCTGTTAAGCACTGAGCCATTAGCGTTATTAGTGTTTGCAAAACTGTTTGCGCAGTGGTTATTGTTAACGGTGCCATTATTATTGCTGCTACCATTAAGCGCGTTATTTTATGGTTTAACCATGCATGCCTTATTGATTTTATGGTTAACTTTGCTATTGGGCTTACCACTTTTTTTGTTAATTGGTGGTGTGTTGGCGGGCTTAACCACGGGGTTACGTAATGCCAGTTTGTTATTAGCTTTACTTTTAATTCCGCTCTATATCCCGCCGATTATTCTTGCGACCACCGCAGTGAATGCCGCAAGTTTAGGCTTATCTTATCTACCAGAGATATTATTACTGGCGGCGATGCTAGTAGTGACTTTGGTAATCGCGCCGTGGCTAACGGCCGTAACCATCCGCATTGGGTTCCATTACGGTTCGGTTTGATCAATGGTGATTAGGCTGGGCGCAAATGATATTTGCCTGAAAAAATGATATTTTTAACAGGCTTTCTTAACTAAAGATTAAGATATTTAGAAATCTTGTGGTTTTATTGGCCTAGTGCTAACCTTCGCTTTTATGGTCAAATAAATTTTCAGGTGCTGGGATGAAGTGTTCTAGAGCAGAAACAGAAAGTAGGGCGGTATTTCCAAGTGGTGGGAAGCTAAATTTCTCGGCGCATGTGCTCACTATCTTTGAGTTTTTGGACCCAAAGTCGGTCATGTTTTTTTTAGTAGCAAGCCCTGCTTTTTACCGAGCTATTGCAAATTGGCTTAAATTCATGGCTACGGAGTCGAATCAAAGTTCAATAATTCCAGAAGCTAAAGAGACTGTAATAGGCCATGAGGCGTCTGAAAAACGAATTATGTTTTCGCGTTTGGATATAGAGGCATTAAGCAATACTTTTTTTAAAAGCTTTGTTGTTAATGCGCCTTCTTATTTTGCTTGGGAGCTTAGAGGCGAATTTTATTTCGAGGATTTTAAACTTGAGAATACTAAATCTTTGTGCTTTAATTTACTGGTCCTGAATAATTCTTTAATGCGAAATTTAATCTTAAATGCTTACCAGGCGGCGGCTGCTGACACCAAAATTAATTTATTGCCTACTCATCGTCTTCTATTGGAAATGCTATCAACTATCACAAACTGTCCTGATCTTGCTAAAAAGGTATTTGATAAAGCGAAAGAAGAGAAAATCTATGCAATGAATTCTAATTTACATCACTATCGTGATTTCTTATTGTTTGCTGGGCAAATTATCTTGGCAATGGGTAATGAAATAAATTCCGATCTTAAGACGGCAATAATGTCTTTTTCTAGCGAATGTTTTGATGTGGATCTAGGTGCTGTCCGCATAGGCCAGTTTTTTTCTTTGTTAGCCATGGCGATGCTAAAGCATGCGTTCGTTCATGTGGGTGAGGAGGAGCTTGTGGATTATGAATCTACAGGTTGGGTGAATGGTGAGTATGCAATTCATGAGTTACTGAAAAATAGAGACGCTTTGGAGTTTGTTATTGAAAAGCGGCCTATAGAGTTTACTGTCGAGAATAGTGATCCAGATCTACTCCGTAAGAGAATTATTCACTCCTTAATGGCAAATAAGAATGAACCTGGTCACCTAACAAATGATCACTCTGAAGGTGCAAAAGATTCAGACTCTTTTTTGGTTGTAATGGCACGTAGAGAGAAATGTTTTGCCAGCTGGTTGATAACAGATTTGGAGAAGGGCAAAGAAGCCTCTTTAACTAAAGAATATTTTGATGACTATCCTGATCAATTAATCCGTATTGCCTCTAAGCATCGATTTTTTGCTGAATGGGCATGTGGAAAATTTCCAGCTGATTCTTTAGATGAAGATATTAAGGAGGATTGCACTCATGGCGATGCCTGTGAAGGCGGTTGGGCTTGTGTCTTAAAAAGAACTGAAGCTGAAGCTGAAGCTAAACTGCCTGATGTGGAGTCACTTATAGCAGAAAGTTTATCATCAGAAGCGCCTATCTGCGAGGCTGCAAAAACCCTTGTCGAACAAGGTTTAGCTGCGACCGATAAAGGTTTTATAGAGTATTTAATGCAAAATTATACAGCGCATCAAGAAAAATCATTGTTAGTTGAGCTTGCTTCAGATTACGAAAAATTTAACAATTATATTGCTAAGATTCCCTATCAATTTTTTATTGAATGGTTGTTTAAATTACATTTTGATAATCCAGATGATATGTTGTGGGAGGAACGGGATTTAGATGATGTTGTGAATTTTACTGCACATCAGGTAAGACATTTTCGATTGGTGTCTGGGTTACTAATAAAGGATTTTCTAGAGCATAAAGAGCATTCGCTTTTATTGCGGCATAATGAAAATCGTTATGTATATGAAGCGCTTGCAGTCAGGGATCAACGGTTTGCAGAATTCTTATTTTTTGACTCTAGTGCTGCTCCAGTGTTAAAAGAATATCGAGACATATTCTGGAGCGGACTTGATTCGACTGTATTGGCACATCCAGGTCTTAATAAAAGAGTTTTAGAGGCTGGGCTGTCACCTTTGCCTTCTTTCCCACCCTACGTGGATGACAGGGCGCAATATGAGTTAAATAGAAAAGTTTGGAATGCGCGAGTTTCCAAAATTCCTTTAAGTATTTTTGCTAGTGGTGAGACTATACCTAATCAGCAGTGCGCTGCTAGCGCGCTTGAAATTTTTGCCCAGCCTGCTAGTGCTTCAGCTTCAGAGTCTGCTGCAAGTATATCTATGGATTGCAGCTAATGGTTATTTCCACAATCAGTTTAGTGATAAAGTTTATCGTGCGTTAGGCTTTGCCGGAATCGGCCGGC
>JAHZKQ010000060.1 GCA_022600315.1 Gammaproteobacteria bacterium | reverse complement strand
GTGATCGGATGGGGCATATTCAATTAGCTTGTCCTGTGGCACATATTTGGTTTTTAAAATCTTTGCCTTCACGAATTGGCTTGCTGCTTGATATGACTTTGCGTGATATCGAGCGGGTTTTATATTTTGAAGCTTATGTAGTGGTTGAGCCCGGCTTAACACCATTAGAGCGTGGCCAATTGTTATCGGAGGAATCATATTTAGATGCCTTAGAAGAATACGGTGATGATTTTGAAGCTTTAATGGGTGCTGAAGCGGTTAAGAAATTATTGTTAGCCCAAGATTTGCAGGCTGAAGTTGCTAAACTTAAAGAAGAGTTACCAAAAACTTCTTCAGACACTAAAATTAAAAAGCTGACTAAACGCTTAAAGGTTATGCAAGCTTTTCTTGAATCAGGCAATCGTCCTGAATGGATGATTCTTGAAGTATTGCCAGTATTGCCTCCAGACTTACGTCCTTTAGTGCCACTGGATGGTGGTCGCTTTGCCACTTCTGATTTAAATGATTTATATCGTCGGGTAATTAACCGTAATAATCGTTTAAAACGTTTATTAGATTTAAGTGCGCCAGACATTATTGTGCGTAATGAAAAACGTATGTTGCAAGAAGCGGTTGATGCACTGTTGGATAATGGTCGGCGTGGTCGTGCTATTTTAGGTTCAAACCGTCGCCCATTAAAATCATTGGCAGACATGATTAAGGGTAAACAAGGCCGTTTTCGACAAAACTTGCTTGGTAAGCGTGTTGATTATTCTGGTCGTTCGGTAATCGTGGTGGGTCCAACCTTGCGTTTGCATCAGTGCGGTATTCCGAAAAAAATGGCGCTTGAATTATTTAAGCCATTTATTTTCAGTAAACTACAAAACCGTGGTTTGGCTTCAACGATTAAAGCCGCTAAACGCATGGTTGAAAGTGAAGTGCCAGAAGTTTGGGATATTCTTGAAGAAGTGATTCGCGAACACCCAGTACTATTAAACCGTGCACCAACTCTGCACCGTTTAGGTATTCAGGCTTTTGAGCCAGTGCTTATTGAAGGTAAAGCGATTCAATTACATCCGTTAGTTTGTACCGCTTATAATGCCGACTTTGATGGAGATCAAATGGCAGTGCATGTACCGTTAACGATTGAAGCGCAACTTGAAGCGCGAGCATTGATGATGTCAACCAATAATGTGTTGCACCCTGCTAACGGTGATCCAATTATTGTGCCAACTCAAGATGTGGTATTAGGTTTATATTACATGACGCGTGATCAGGTAAACGCTAAAGGTGAAGGTGCGATTTTTGCAGATCCAGAAGAAGTGGTGCGAGCCTATGAAAATAATACCACTGAATTACATGCACAGATTAAAGTGCGTATTTATGAGACTTTAATTGATGAGGCCGGTAATCGCGAAGAACGGCGACGTTTAGTTGAAACCACAGTAGGTCGGGTTTTGTTATGGCAGATTGTACCAAAGGGTTTACCTTTTGAAGTAATTAACCAGCCATTAAATAAAAAGGTGGTAACTAAATTATTGGATGCGAGTTATCGTAGTTTAGGTTTAAAAGAAACGGTAATTTTTGCCGATCACTTGATGTATACCGGTTTTCATTATGCCACTTATTCTGGCATGTCGATCGGTGTAAATGATTTATTAATTCCGGATACTAAAAAACAAATTATTGGTCAGGCTGAAGGTGAAGTGCGTGAAATTGAAGAGCAATTTGCATCGGGTTTAGTGACTCAAGGTGAGCGTCGCAATAAAGTTATTGATATTTGGTCGCGCACCAATGATCAAGTTGCCAAAGCCATGATGGAAAGAATTGCGACTGAAAATGTTACCGATCGTGAAGGCAAAGAGGTGCAGCAAGCATCGTTTAATTCAATTTATATGATGTCAGACTCAGGAGCGCGTGGTTCAGCAGCGCAGATTCGTCAGCTTGCTGGTATGCGGGGTTTGATGGCTAAACCAGATGGTACGATTATTGAAACACCTATTACGGCAAACTTTCGTGAAGGTTTAAGTGTCTTGCAATACTTTATTTCGACCCACGGTGCACGTAAAGGTTTGGCGGATACCGCTTTAAAAACTGCTAACTCAGGTTATTTAACTCGTCGTTTGGTCGATGTAGCGCAAGACTTAGTGGTGACCGAACATGATTGTGGTACCGATGCAGGCTTAATAATGAAACCGCATATTGAAGGTGGTGATATTGTTGAGGCTTTGCATGAGCGTGTTTTAGGTCGTGTAATGGCTGAAGCGGTAGTCAGTTCTCGCAGTGGCGAAGAATTATTTCCGGTCAATACATTACTTGATGAGGCGATGGTTGCTATGTTGGAAGAGCATGGTGTTGATCGTGTAAAAGTGCGTTCAGCCATTACCTGCGGTACTAAATATGGAGTTTGCTCGATGTGTTATGGGCGTGATTTAGCCCGTGGTCATTTAGTCAATATTGGTGAAGCTGTTGGTGTTGTTGCCGCGCAATCAATTGGTGAGCCTGGCACGCAGTTAACTATGCGTACTTTCCATATTGGTGGTGCAGCGTCGCGTGCTATTGCGGTTAATAATATTCAGGTTAAAGGTGATGGTAATGTTAAGCTGCAAAACTTAAAAACGGTTCGTAATAGTAACGGTAAATTAATTGCGATTTCGCGTTCTGGTGAATTATTAGTTTATGATGATAAAGGTAGTGAGCGTGAACAATATAAAGTGCCATACGGTGCAGTCTTAGCCGTTAAAAATAATGATCCGGTAAAAGCTGGGCAAGTTGTGGCGCAATGGGATCCGCATACTCACCCAATTATTTCTGAAGTGGCAGGGCAGTTAAAGTTTGTTGATATGGTTGATGGGGTAACCATGGATCGACAAGTCGACGAATTAACTGGTTTAAGCAGTATTGTCGTGACTGCAGCCAAACAACGTAGCAGTAGCGGTCGTGAATTACGCCCAATGGTTAAATTATTGGATGCTGAAGGCAACGATCTAACTTTGGGTGGCGGCACGGTACCAGCGCATTATTTCTTGCCAGATGGCACAGTGGTTGATAAAGAAGATGGTGGGCAAATTGAAATTGGTGATATCTTGGCGCGTATTCCGCAAGAAACTTCAAAAACTCGTGATATTACCGGTGGTTTACCGCGGGTGGCGGATTTGTTTGAAGCGCGTAAACCAAAAGACTCAGCTATTTTAGCAGAAATTTCTGGGATCGTGAGTTTTGGTAAGGATACGAAAGATAAAGGCCGATTAATTATTACTGCAGAAGACGGTGTTGTACACGAAGAGCTGATTCCAAAATGGCGTCACTTAAGTGTGTTTGAAGGTGAGACTGTTGCAAAAGGTGAAGTTATTGCCGATGGTCCTGCTGATGCGCATGATATTCTACGTTTATTGGGAACCAGTGCGTTAGCAAATTACATTGTCAATGAAGTGCAAGATGTTTACCGACTACAAGGTGTGAAAATTAATGATAAACACATTGAAGTTATTGTTAGACAAATGTTGCGAAAAGTGCGCGTATCGGCGTCGGGTGATAGTGAGTTGTTGCCGGGTGAACAAGTTGAAAGTTATTTAGTTCGTGAAATTAACGAAAAAATTGTTGCAGAAGGCGGCTTGAAAATTGAATGTGATCCGGTTTTATTAGGTATCACGAAAGCTTCGCTGGCAACGGAATCATTTTTGTCGGCGGCATCCTTCCAAGAAACAACCCGAGTTTTAACGGGCGCGTCGGTGGAAGGTAAGCGCGATACCTTAAGAGGGTTGAAGGAAAACATTATTGTTGGACGGATTATTCCTGCAGGTACGGGTTTTGCTTATCATGTTAGCCAGCGTCAACGGCCAGAAGCAATGGTTGTTGAGATGGCTGAGAAGACAGAAGTAACAGCAAATGATGCAGAGCAAGCATTAAGTGAAGCTTTGAAATCATCGTCTGAAGGTGAAGATGGGCAAGAGGTTGTGAATGCTCATGATCCAGTTGTGGATAGAAATCAATCGGCGGCAGGCTCTGATGAGTAGCCAGTTGGCTGGAAAATAATTTAATTGCTTGATTTAGGTTAATTATTAATCTAAACAGTGAGGCTTGCTTGACAGCGTGCGGCGGCTCTTTTAGAATCGCCGCTCTTTACTTGTCCAGCTGCCGGATCAGCACTCAAATTTAACCTGAGTGACGGTGAACTTAAGAAGAACTTGGAGACAATATATACATGGCTAGAATTAACCAATTAGTGCGCAAGCCACGGCGTAGAAAGCCGAAAAAGAGCAATGTGCCAGCACTAGAGAGCTGTCCGCAAAAGCGTGGTGTTTGTACACGTGTCTATACAACAACACCGAAAAAGCCGAACTCGGCTTTACGTAAGGTTGCGCGGGTTCGTATTACAAATGGTTCTGAAGTGACCGCATATATTGGCGGTGAAGGTCATAACCTGCAGGAACACTCAGTAGTATTGATTCGTGGTGGACGGGTTAAAGATTTACCGGGTGTGCGTTATCACATCGTGCGCGGTAGTTTGGATACGGCTGGAGTATCTGGTCGTCGACAAGGTCGTTCGAAATACGGTGAAAAGAGACCTAAAGAATAAATTTGAATTGGAGAGTGCTCAATGTCGAGACGTAAACAAGCGCCTAAGCGTGACATCTTACCGGACCCATTATTTAAAAGTCCGTTGTTGGCTAAGTTTATCAATGCGGTTATGCGCAATGGTAAGAAGTCGGTGGCGGAAAAGATTGTTTATGGTGCATTAGACACCGTATTAACGCGGCTGATAAAAAACCCACCAAAATTAAAAGAAGGTGATGGTGGTGAAGGCGGTGAAGGTGGTGTAGCCGTTAAAATCAAACGTGCCGACGGTGATATTCGTAACAGTGAATCGGCTCGTGAAGCGGCATTAGCGGTCTTTAAAAAGGCATTGGATCACATAACTCCTGCAGTTGAAGTTAAGTCACGTCGTGTGGGTGGTTCAACTTACCAAGTTCCGGTTGAAATTCGGGCAACTCGGCGTAGTGCATTAGCGATGCGTTGGTTATCAGATTACGCCAGTAAGCGTAATGAAAAGACTATGGTTTTGCGTTTAGCCAGTGAAATTGCAGATGCGTTGGAATTTCGTGGTGCGGCAGTTAAAAAGCGTGAAGATGTTCATCGGATGGCGAAAGCCAACCAAGCATTTGCACATTATCGGTGGTAGGAAACAATGGCAGTAGATTTAACTAAATTACGTGACATCGGCATTATGGCGCACATTGACGCCGGTAAAACTACGACGACTGAGCGTATTTTGTTTTATACCGGTATTTCTCACAAAATGGGCGAAGTGCACGATGGTTCTGCGGTGATGGACTGGATGGAGCAAGAGCAAGAGCGTGGTATTACCATTACTTCAGCGGCTACCACCTGTGCTTGGAGTGGAATGGATAAGCAATTTCCTGAGCACTGCATTAATATCATTGATACTCCAGGCCACGTTGATTTCACCATTGAGGTTGAGCGGTCACTTGCCGTTCTCGATGGCGCTGTTTGTGTGCTTGATGCCAATGCGGGGGTTGAGCCGCAAACCGAAACTGTTTGGCGGCAGGCTGATCGCTATCAAGTGCCGCGGATTGTTT
>JAHZKQ010000059.1 GCA_022600315.1 Gammaproteobacteria bacterium | reverse complement strand
TCGTAAAATTATGTCGGCATTACGTCGCACAGAAACTTCTTGTAAGCGAATTATGATTGCTGGCGGCGGCAATATTGGCATGAGTTTAGCTGCGCAATTAGAGGAAGATTATACCGTTAAAGTCATCGAACATAATCGCCAGCGTTGCGAGCAGCTGGCAAGACATTTAAATCAAGCCACCGTGTTATGTGCCGATGCTAACGATAAAACACTTTTAGTTAACGAAAATATTGAACACGTTGAAGTTTTTTGTGCGATGACCAATGATGATGAGGCCAATATTATGGCGTGTTTGCAAGCTAAACGCTTGGGCGCAAAACAAGTGATGGCATTAATTACCCGTACTGCCTATGTGGATTTAATTGAAGGCGGGCCGATTAATATTGCGATTTCACCGCAATTAGCCACGGTCGGTTCGATCTTAACCCACGTGCGTCGTGGTGATGTGGTGAATGTACACTCCTTGCGGCGCGGTGCTGCTGAAGCGATCGAGGCAATTGCGCATGGCGATCATAAAACCTCAAAAGTGGTTGGCCGCAGTCTAGCCGATATTAAATTGCCTGAAGGGACCACCATTGGTGCGATTGTGAGTAATGAACGGGTGGTGATTCCACATCGAGATACGGTGATTAAATCCGAAGATCACGTGGTGTTATTTGTCGCTGATAAAAAACACGTGCGTGAAGTTGAAAAGATGTTCCAAGTTAGCCCAGGATTTTTCTAGTGATGCGTTTTATTGCGATTTTTAAAGTGCTGGGTTTATTGCTTATTATTTTAAGTCTCAGTATGCTGCCACCTATTTTAGTCTCTTGGTATTATCATGATGGCGCGTATGAACCTTTCATCGTAACTTTTTTTATCACTTTGGGTTTTGGTTGTTTAATTCGGTTTCCATTTACTCAAGTGCATTATGAATTAAAAACTCGAGATGGTTTTTTAGTAGTCGCATTATTTTGGGTAGTATTATCAGCTTTTGCGGCTTTACCTTTATATATTAATTTATTCCCAAATCTTAATTTTACTGATGCCTTTTTTGAAGCAGTCTCGGGGCTAACCACCACTGGGGCAACGATTTTTGGTAAATTAGATCTTCTGCCACGGGCAGTTTTATATTATCGTCAGCAACTACATTTATTGGGCGGTATCGGTATTATCGTATTGGCCATGGCAATTTTACCGATGCTAGGGGTGGGTGGTATGCAATTGTATCGTGCGGAAATGGTCGGCCCTTTGAAAACCACTAAATTGAAACCACGTTTATCTCAAACCGCTAAAGCTTTGTGGTTTATTTACGTGGGTTTAGTGATTTGCTGTGCATTGAGTTATTGGTTGGCAGGGATGCGGCCGTTTGATGCGATTGGTGAAAGTTTTACTACCGTTGCAACCGGTGGGTTTTCTTTGCATAGTGATAGTTTCGCGCATTATCATAGTGTGGCAATTGATGTGATTGCGATGATTTTTATGATACTAGGCGCAACTAATTTCGCATTGCATTTTAATTTTATTCAGCGTCGGCATTTTAGGGTTTATTATCGTGATGCGGAATGGAAATCTTATGTGAAAATATTGGCTGGCGTTGCAATTTTTTGTTCGGTTCTGCTGATTGTGCATCACCGCTATGATGTTGGTCATAGTCTATTAAATGGTTTTTTCACTACTATTTCTATGGCAACCACCACGGGTTTATTAACTACTAATTTTAGCGCTTGGCCTTCATTGTTGCCATTTTTAATTATGTTTGCAGCTCTAATTGGTGGTTGTGGTGGCTCAACCAGCGGTGGTTTAAAAGTGATGCGCTGCATGCTATTAAAGCAACAAGGCTTGCGAGAATTAAAGCGCTTATTGCATCCGCATTCGGTAGTGGCGATTAAATTTGGGAAACAAGTATTATCTGAAGATGTGATTCAATCGATCTGGGGATTTATGGCAATTTTTATTTTATTATTTGGAATTTTATTTTTATTATTACTTGCCACTGGGCTAGATACCAAAAGTGCATTTGGCGCTACAGTGTCTTGTATTTCTAATACTGGCGCCACCATCGGCCGTGCAGCACATTCCTTTGAGAGTTTGCCCATTGCTAGCAAATGGATTTTAATTTTTGCAATGATTGCTGGACGCTTAGAAATGTTTACTGTGTTGATCTTATTTATGCCGCGCTATTGGCGTAAGTGATATTTTTTAGTGAAATAATTGAGTACTTGACTTTCTTAAGCTAATTCTAATTAAAAATTAGTAGAGCTTCTTATTGTGTTTTTATGTAGATCTACTAATATAAACATGTCTTAATACTTTACCTTTTAAACACGGAATGTTTATCATTCTTTAGCTTGTGGCATGGAGGAAATCATGAAAACTTCTAATCTTAATGCTCGTATCAGGTCTCACTTTCCTCAAATTGATGAGGATGGCAAAAAGATTAACTTTATTGAAAATATTTTACCTGTTTTAAAGCAAAAACCTTTCGAATTTAACAAATTATTGGAAGTTTTAAAGAATCAAGCTAGTCAACAGTCAGCCAGTATGCATCGGCAATGTACAGAAGCATTGATCAAGTTTATTAATAGCTCAGACTTTAGCTTCCTTAGGCAGGACCGATATAAAAAAACAAGTTACCTTTTTGGCGGTATCACTTTTGTTACGTCAACTTCAGAGTTTAAACAATTTAATCAGGGCTTATCAGATTACTTGACTGGTTTAGAGGAAGTAGATGCTATACAAAACTCGAGTTCTAGTGCGGTAGGCGGTGTGATAGCGGCGGGAATATTAGGTTTTTTACGGACATGTTTATCTTCTGCTGCCAAATCTCCAGGGAATGCCCTCTGTACGTTATTAGTTTTTTCTAGGCAAATGGTTGGTGTGATGTCTGATTCAAATGCTGCAGTTCCTGGTGGCGGGTATTCTAATGATATGCAAATGACAACAGTTACTCCATGTTTTGATGTGAATCAAACATATATAGGGAGTTCAAGTGGATTGGTGCAATTTGGTAGTACAATTACGTTTGACCAGCTGGAAGAAAGTTTAAATGTTAATGTTGAAGCAGAGGCTGGTATTGGAGGTTTTTCGGCTTCAGCATCAGCAAGTTATGCTAATATGGTTAAAGATACTGCTTATTCTGCCTCTTTCATTTTTAACAATTTAATTAAGTTCCCGCAATTGCTTGTGCAACCAATGGGGTATGCTGAAGATGCATTAAATAATTTTGGCAAAGAAGTTTATGAGAAAGGGCACGATAACTTTGGTATAACATGTGGTGATAGGGCAATTACAAGAATATCTACCGGAGCTTCTTTGTATGCAGCAGTTAGAGTAAATTTTGCAACGCAGGAGGAAAAATCCGAATATAGCGGAAAAATGAAGGCAGGCATTACTGGCTTAGGAAGTGTTGAACGTGAAATTCAGC
>JAHZKQ010000058.1 GCA_022600315.1 Gammaproteobacteria bacterium | reverse complement strand
TGTCGTGATCCTAAACACGGCGACTTTGCCTGTAATATCGCCATGATGTTAGCTAAACCGGCCGGTCTTAATCCGCGCGAATTAGCAGAAAAAATTAAGACCTCAATTACCACTGATAACGATATTCAAGCCGTTGAAATCGCCGGACCTGGGTTTATTAATTTTAGGCTTAAACCGGAAATATTTCAGGCTATTGTTGCCAAAGTATTAACCGCCGGTGAGCAATACGGTCAAACTGATATTGGTCATAACAAACGCGTGCATCTAGAATATGTATCCGCCAATCCCACCGGACCTTTACACGTTGGTCATGGTCGCGGCGCCGCTTACGGTGCTTGCGTGGCAAATTTATTAAAAGCGGCGGGCTTTAATGTGCATCAAGAATATTATGTAAATGATGCCGGCCGACAAATGAAAATTTTAGCGCTATCGATTTGGCTACGCTATTTGGAAATTTTGGGTGAAGAAATTGTAATTCCAGCCGGTGCTTATCAAGGTGATTATATTATTGATATCGCTAATACCTTAAACATACAGCATCAAGTGAAATTTAAAACCGACTACCCAGCATTCTTAGCCAATATTCCTGCTGCCAAAGATAATAAAGATGATACTTATATTGATAATGCGGTTATTTGCTTACAAAACATGATTGGTGAAGCTAATTTTGAAATTATTCGTCAACTTGGCATCGAAGCCATCGTAGCAGATATTCGTGATGACCTAACTGAATTTGGCGTGCAATTTGATAAATGGTTTAAAGAAAGTAAATTATTCGACGAAGGTTTATTAACTCAAGGTATCGAATTATTACGCGAACACGGTTACGTCTATGAAAAAGATGGCGCAACTTGGTTTCGCGCTACAGAATTAGATGATGAAAAAGATCGAGTGCTAATTCGTGCAAATGGTATTAGCACTTATTTTGCTTCGGATGTAGCCTATCACTTATATAAATACCAGCAAGGCTATGATCAAATCATTGATATCTTTGGTGCCGACCATCATGGCTATATTTCACGGATTCGTTCATTTTTGCGTGGACTTGGGCAAGACCCAGATAAATTAAAAATCTTATTGGTTCAATTTGCGATCTTATATCGTGGTGATGAGAAGGTTAGCATGTCGACTCGCAAAGGTGAATTCGTCACTCTGCGTGAGTTACGCCAAGAAGTCGGTAACGACGCAGCGCGGTTTTTTTATATTATGCGCAAACCCGAACAACATTTGGATTTTGATTTAGAACTGGCAAAATCACAGTCCAATGAAAACCCGGTGTATTACATTCAGTATGCCCATGCTCGAATTTGCAGTGTATGGCAGCAACTTGAGAAAAATGCTTTGCACTGGGATCAAGCTCAAGGCCTGACCCAGCTCAACTTACTTAGCATGGATCATGAAAAGCAATTACTGGATAGATTGTGGCAATATCCTGAGCTGATTAGTTCAGCCGCCACACAATGCGAACCACATTTGGTGGCGCATTTTCTACAAGAGCTCGCCAATCAGTTCCACGCTTATTATAATGCCAGTAAGTTTTTAGTTGAGGACGAGAAACTGCGCAATGCGCGCTTAAGCTTAATTGCCGCAGTGCAGCAAGTCATCAAAAATGGGTTAGGATTGCTAGGTGTTAGCGCCTTAGACAAAATGTAACAGGAGTGATCATGAAAAAGTCCATCGGATTGATTTTAGGAATTGTGATTGTCATTGCACTTGCTTTAATAATTTCACCTTATTTTGTCGGCAAATATGCCGAACGCAATTATATTAAAATCGTCACCAAAGAATTTAATTCGCCGCGGGTAAAGATTAACCTACAAAGCTATCAACGTGGCTGGTTTAAATCCAAACTCCATTTCACCATTATGCTGCAAACCAATAACAGCACCGGCAACAAACCTGGAGTATTTTCGATTAATGAAACTATTTTTCATGGTCCAGTAATTTTACAGCATACTGGCCATAATCTTAAAATTGAAATCGCTAAAGCCATTATCGATTCGAAAAGCGATGACATTCAGCTCAACTTGATCGCTAATAGTCGACTTGATTTTGCTAACGTTCTCACTACTCAGTTTGAAATTGCTGCAGTAAAAACCCCCTATGCTGATAAAACCTTGCAACTTAAAAATGTCAATGGCCACTTAAAATATAAGCTAGATACTTCTAAACTAAAGTTTACCGCCGCTATCGAGAAACTAAAAATGCAAAATCAAGCCGGCGGAGGTCTTAACAATGAAATCATCCTAAACAATTATCAAACCAATGGTGACTACCAAAAACATGCTGGATTTTGGTTGGGTACAGACAAAATTAATGTGGGTCTAGCACAGTTTAGTAATGGCGAACAAACTTTTAAGGTTTACAATCTTAAAACTCAAAGTAGCTACAACCAAGTCAGTAATAACACCAACATTGGTTTTAATTTATCTGCTGAAAAAATAGACTTGCCACATGAGTCGGTGGGCCCCGCTGAATTAGACCTTAGCCTAGATAAACTACACACCGAAACTCTCAACACTTTCCTACGAACTCACCATGCAGCGTCATTAATGGAATTACTAGGTCACGGTTTACGGCTTAACCTAACCAAACTTAATCTCACCACCCGTGATGGCGTTATTAGCATTACAGGTCACGCATTAATTCCAAACATTAAAGGTAGCACAGATCTTTTTAAAGTATTATCTCAAGCACGTATTGCATTAAATATATCTGCACCACAAAAACTCATTCATCGCCAGTTATTAATGTATTACCAAACTTTACATCGAACAACTGGCATACAAGCACACAACTTAGCAAAACGCGATTTAAAAATCTGGATTGCCAATAAAATTCTTATTCAAAAAGATTTGAGCTTGTCAGTCAAAGCCAGTTTTGTTAATGGAAAGCTGCTGGTAAATGGCACTTCACCAAACCTCAAAGTATTAATCCCAAGCCCACCACAGACCCCGCACACTAGTATAAAAGTGCCCGCAAAACCATTAGTGATTGCGCCACAACAGTCTGTTTCATAAGGAATGATTTATGTCGAAACGTTATTCAGCCACTAGGACCAAATCCCCAACGCTAAATCGCAAGCGCATTTTATTGGCTTGGTTAATGATTATTATTGCTATTATGCTTCCCGCTATAATGTACTACTTAAAGTATCGACACACCAACGTGCAAATTAAAACCGTCACTAAAATCCAAACTAAAAATAACAAACCCCTCAAGTTTGATTTTTATACCATGCTACCTAACATGGAGGTTCCCATTCCTGCACCACAAAAAACCAGTACCCAAAGCATATTAAAAACCGCACCAGGCGCTTACATTTTACAAGTTGCTTCAGTAAAAACTGAACCGGCGGCAAATCGAATACGTGATCAATTACTTGAATTAGGTTATCGCGCATTTGTACAAGCTTATAAAAACCAACAATCGGTAGGCTATCGCGTAATTAATGGGC
>JAHZKQ010000057.1 GCA_022600315.1 Gammaproteobacteria bacterium | reverse complement strand
GGGCGCGCGCTTATTGCGACGCTGGTTACAGCGCCCAACTCGACAACAAAATATTTTACAGCAACGTTATGCGGTGATTAGCGCATTATTAGCAGAGCAAACGCAAACCGAGCTTCGCAACAGCCTTAATCAAATCACCGACATCGAGCGCATCCTAACTCGCATTGCCTTAAAGTCAGCCAGGCCGCGTGATTTAACTGGGCTGCGACAAAGTTTACAAATATTGCCGGCCATTAAAACTCAATTACATTCCATAAAGGCTGAGCGCATTCAAAGTTTATTGCCAAATTTAAATGGATTCGACCAGCTCTGCGATTTACTCGAGCGAGCCATTAAAACCAATCCGCCGGTCGTGATTCGCGATGGTGGCGTAATTAATGATGGCTTTGATAATGCCCTGGATGAGCTGCGAGCTTTAAGTCAAAGCAGCGATAATTTTCTAGTTGAACTGGAACAAAGCGAACGTCAACGCACCAACATTCCAACTTTAAAAGTCGGCTATAATCGCGTGCACGGGTTTTATATTGAGATCAGTCGCGCCCAAGCCAAAACCGCACCGGCCGAATATATTCGCCGCCAAACTTTAAAAAATGTTGAGCGCTATATTACTCCCGAATTAAAACGCTACGAAGAAAAAGTTTTATCGGCCCGCGCTAAAGCCTTAAGCCGTGAAAAAATTCTTTATGAACAATTATTGGAAAATTTAAATCCACATTTAAGTGCTTTAAAATCTTGTGCCGATACCTTAAGCGAATTAGACGTGCTCAGTAACTTTGCGCATATTGCTCAACAATACGATCTTAAACCTGCTAATTTAACCCAAACTCCTGGCATCCATATTAAAAGTGGTCGACATATTGTGGTGGAGCAAATTAGCAGTGAGGCGTTTATCCCTAACGATACTGAGTTAAACGCAAAGCAACGCTTGCTGATGATTACCGGCCCCAACATGGGCGGTAAATCGACCTATATGCGCCAAACTGCATTAATTGTGATTATGGCGCATATCGGCAGTTTTGTGCCAGCAGAATCGGCCGTCATTGGTCCCATCGATCGCATTTTTACGCGCATTGGCGCCAACGATGATTTAGCCAGTGGGCGTTCAACCTTTATGGTAGAGATGACAGAGACAGCGAATATTTTACATCACGCTACCACCAATAGTTTAATTTTAATGGATGAGATTGGTCGCGGCACCAGTACATTTGATGGTTTATCTTTAGCCTGGGCGGCGGCGGAATATTTAGCCAGTCAGGTGAATGCATTTAGTTTATTTGCCACCCATTATTTTGAATTAACCCGGCTTAGCGAACTATTTACTACCGTTAGCAATATTCATATCGATGCCAGCGAAAAAGACGAACACATTGTCTTTACCCATCGCGTAAAATCGGGACCCGCCAATCAAAGTTACGGCATTCAAGTCGCGCGCTTAGCCGGTATTCCGCAGACTGTGATCGAGCGCGCGCAAATAAAATTATGTGAACTTGAAGCGCAGGCTAAACCCAATGCAACCTCCACGTCGCCTTTACAGAAATCCTTATTTCAAGACAATAAAACTGAGCCTTTGCTAGAAGAACTTGCCAACATCAATCCAGATACATTAACGGCACCGCAAGCCTTAAATTGCCTATACGATCTAGTTCAACAAGCCAAGGTGAAACTTAAAAAATGAATAATGATATTGCGCTTTTAATTCCAGCCTATAATGAAGCTCACACTATTCGTGACGTCATTAGCGAAGTTTTAACGTATAGCAATCAAGTGATCGTGGTGGATGATGGCTCAACTGACGGTACTGCCGATGCGATTCGTGACTTACCGATTACTTTATTAATTAATGCCGAAAATCAAGGCAAAGCGCAAAGCCTTAAATACGGTTTCAATCAAGCTATCAAAGAGAATAAGACAGCGGTGATTACTTTAGACGCCGACAGACAACATAATCCTGCCGATATTCCTAAGTTTATTCAAGCTTGGGAGAAATATCCTAATGCTTTAATTATCGGTGCGCGCTTAATTAATAATAAACAAGCGCCCAAACATCGATTATATGCTAATAAACTGGCAGACTTTTTTATTTCTTTGGCCGCAGGCTGCCGCGTAATCGACAGCCAATCAGGCTATCGATTATATCCAAAAGCCTTATTAACGACTTGTCTACCAAGCCTAGATACAAAATCTAAGTTTGCTTTTGAGAGTGAAATTATTATTGAAGCGGCCCGGCAAAACCACCCCTGCCAACACGTTAGCATTGCCTCACATTATCCAAGCAATGCCCGCAGCAGTCATTATCAACCGATCAGCGACAGCTGGCGAATCATAAAAATGATCGCCAGCAAGCTATTTAAATCAGCTTAAGCAGTTGCTACAGGCACAGTGTGTGACGGCAAGCCAAGGTGTCTATCGCCTGCAGTAGTTGGCACACTTGGTAAAGCGCTTTTAACCATCCAAGAGGCTGTCACGCCGAGCGTCACTAAAACACACCCTTGCTCCCAATGGGCAAAATTTTCATCGACATGCTGAAAGTATTTTGTCGCGCCCGTCATTAATGCCATAGCAGCTGCCGTTTGCACTAACGGATTTCCTAGCACCGTACCAATGGCAGCATAAATTCCGTGAAAGGCAGTAGCTGCACAATTTCTTAAGGCTTGGCATCTTTTTGGCTGCTTATGCGCAAGAGGACCAGCTCCATCCATAGTGGAGGTTGCGGCGGCAGGAGGAGCGCTTACAGCAACCTTCTTGTCATCGTTATGGTCATGGTCATCGTCATCGGCACCGGCTTCAGTAGCAGCAGGTTGGTGGATGACCACCTCAGGAGGATCAGCTTCCTCAGGGTCATCCGCCCTTCTTACTGCAGCATATTCACCCTGACCATGAAAAGAATTAGAAACTAACTGACAAAAATCTCTCGGCAGACTGGTAAGAGTTGCCGCCACACCAACCACTGCGGATGACACCCACGAATCATAGTCCATAAATAAATACGCACTGGTTGCTGCTGCGGCATATAGCCCCCAACGCCAAAAAAATTCTTTGGTATGTTGCCGCACATAAGCCCAGGCTACTTTTTTATCATAAGCACCGCCACCTTGACCTTTGGGAACAGCAGCACCACCATATAAATCAGTTTTAACAGGATTATTTAATTTAGTGTTAGCAAGTTCCCACTGCTGCTGTTTTATTTTTTCTTCACTCAGTAATACTTCATCGCCTTCATTCGCAGGATCTGCGTAGCCTAAATAGGTTCTTAAAGCAGTTATTGGGGTAAGATTTTCACCATGGCCGCCTAACATTCCCAGCGCTCCAAAAACCTTACCAATCGTTTTTGTCATCGCCATATCAGGTGTTAAGCCAGACAGCATTTTTCTTAATATATCGTTAAATTCTGTTGCTGTCTTTTTCCCCAAGCTTGTTTTTAGCGCACCATAAAAATCCACCAATGCGGCTTTTAATAAATTCTTATCGGTTGAATTAAGAGACTCTCCAGCATCCAATCTAGCTTTTATACCATCACCCTCTTGAACCCATGTCGCTTTAAATTTCTTGATGGCAATAGACTTGGCAACAATATCTTGCAAACCTTGATAGCCTAAAAAATTAAATATCCCCGTTCCAAACGCATTAATAACAACCGCCGTTATCAAATAAACTAAATTATTTTTTACCGCAGGAAGATTTTGTGTCAACTGTGCCATAGAGGCCCATGAAGTACCAGTAAGCGCAAGTATAAGCGCTACAGTTCCCGGCCCTAAAGTCCACCAAGAAAACATCACTGATGGTCCAAATAGCCCAGAAAAAAGTAGATCATACGCTGTACCAGAAGCCATACGCAGACCCAAACCAAAATTGCCTAAAAACGCTCCCATACCTGACAATAAGCCCCGGGTAATAAAAGTCCCCGCAATAAAACCCAATAATGCCAACATAATTACAAACAATACGACATATTTAGTCCCACGGAATTTTTTCGACTCAACCAGAGAAGGGTCTAATGCGCCGGTGTATTTCACAAGCTGATCTAGAAATTTATTTAGGTCTGGCTTACCGCCTGCAAGATTATCGAAAATCTCTATTAATGCTACCGAACGAGAAGCCATCATTGGTACTCTCTCGGCTAGTGTTTCAACCACAACATTTAATTCTTGAATAATACCTCTTTGTACCTCAGCTCGCACAACACCTAATATTAGATCGCGTTTTGTGGTGCTCGTATCGGCCAATAGCAATTGAGCTGCCGTTACATAAGGCTTGCGTTTAGCCCAATACGCCAACCCCTGAACCACCCCAACGGCACCGGTAAAGTTTAATAAAACAATACCAGCAAATACACCGCCATTCCCATAGCTTGGCCAGTTTGGATTATGCTCAAAAAACACGTCTTGCAAATTATAATAAATCAAGGTTGCTTCATAAGCCGCAAGACAAGACATACCTAAATCGACGGTAAGGATTTTAAACGCATTCGCTCTATTACCTTTTTTTAATTCATCATATACAGAAACTAATAGCTCCCAAAGCTTCGGAACTGCCACTGCGGCCCCATAAACAGCCAATAAAACATTAAAGGTAGAACCAGACCACGCCGCATAACTATATAAAAATTTGCTAGCTTTAGTACCTGGCTTCGCTAAATATTCATCAAAAAAACTATTGGGCACATACTTAGCCTGACCATAAAATATAGTCATATTAGGGTAGACGGTGAGCAATATTGATAAAGAATAAGAAATACCTGTTAAAAGCTTATCGTTAAAATTCTCTTTGCGTGCTTGATGGCGCGCAGTTTTATCTGCCTCTGAAACGCCATGGCCGGATTTCAAAGATC
>JAHZKQ010000056.1 GCA_022600315.1 Gammaproteobacteria bacterium | reverse complement strand
GGTATTGCTGGTATTGGAAATACTATTATTTGAAAATGAAAAAGTATCACTATCGGTGCCACCCGTTAATGTGTCAGCGCCAAAACTTTGATTGTTAAGTGTAATGCCAGATTTATAAGCGAGGTATTGTTCGACAATGCTGCGATCGGTGCTTGAAAGTTTTTCGCCAAAATACATCATATCAAATACATCACCGTTATAAGCAGGCTCGTTTCCAGAGGCGGGCAGGCCATTAATGCTACCGATTCTTGAATTCAAAAATTTTATTTGAGTGGTGCTGGCATCAGAGCCAAAACCAGTGACTGTCGCGGCAGCAGGGCTATTGACCCAATAATCAAGAAAACGACCAGGATCCAAATAGGCATCAACGGCAATAATGCTACCACTGCTACTTAATGTTAACGCAATAGATGGCGCCTTGCTCCAAAGCTCAACTCGGTTATTGTAATTAAGGTCATCATAAAATCGAAATACATCGGGTTGGCCAGGGGCGCTATCAAATAATCCAACGGGATTGGTAGTGTTGTAGGTAACGGCAAAGAAAGTGAAATCCAGTGCTGAAGAATCATTAAGGTTTGCAATATTTAATTCGTCTGAGCCGTCGAATCGAACGACTGCCATGCCATTTAATATACTGGTTGTCATTGTCGGTCTAGAATCTGCCGTCCCTTGAGAAGTGTCATGTGAATTATTTGCCTTATCAACCCACGTATTAATCGCCGTTCCATTGGCAACAGCAGTCCCATCACCATTAATATCATTGGCATCAAACCAAAATTCTAAGCCTGAAACCGTTGAGGCAGTAAATAATTGCCCATCCGCATAAATTAAATCAGCACCATCATTACCTGCCAAATAATCGCCACCATAACCACCGGTGATAGTATCGGCACCATCGCCACCGTATAAATTATCATTGCCGGTGCCACCAGTGATTGAGTCATCCCCGGCAAAGCCTTGCGCGGTTTGGCCGCTATCATTTGCGGTTAAAGTATCATTGCCGCTGGTGCCTTTTAGTGAACCGGTGCTTAATAAAACATCTTGGCCCACATCAAAGTTGCTTGCAGTAAAATTATTTAGCTGAAAAGTATATTCAGCATTGCTGGTGCTGCTGCCGTCACCCCCTAAATCTAAGGCCACAAAAGTATGTGTCGAATCATCACCTGTGCCTTGATAAACAATTAATTCATTACCCATGCCGTTAAATGTTGTGGTGCCATTATAAATAATTTGTGGTGTAATGCTGGATAAATCAATTTGATCATTCTCGCCACCAGTCATGCCACTAAAATCGGTGATTTGATCAATGTTGTTGTCTTTTGAATAAGAATTATTGGTCCAGGTAAAAATATCCACCCCATCGCCACCGGTTAGACTATCTATGCCGATGGTTAAGTCATTAATTGCAATGCCAGATTTATACGATAAATATTGATTAACTAGGGCGCGATCGGTTGTCGATAATGCCGCTGAAAAAACTAATACTTCAGTAATATCACCGTCCCAGTACTCCGTTGAGTTGGTGACGCCGATGGTGTTATTTGCATTAGTGCTAGAACGGTTGGTGCTAGTGTCAGTTTTTTGTTGATAATCATTAACCCAGATGGTGCGGCCGGTACTATTATCATAGTCAAAGGTATAAAGATAAGTGGTTGCGGCGGATACAGCTCCTGCGCCGGCACCCAAATCATTATTCCACCAGTAATTAAAAAGATTGCCATCACCACTGTTTCTAAAGGCATTGACTTGTGAGTCTGTGCCATAATTACCGGAACCAATGAATCCATCACCATCCATTACGTCTGCATTTAAGGTAATAAATACTGTGTAATTGGTATTATTAAAAGGAATCGTGCCATCTGGCAAGGTAAAGTAATCACTGCTACCATCGAAATCAATGCTGGCAGAACCGCTCATGCCATTTAAATCAATCGTGGGCGTATTAACTGCAGTGGCGTCTTTATTATTACCTGATTTATCTTGCCAGGTTGAAACGGTGCTGCCATCACTGACTCGACTATAATCGGCATTCACATCGCTGGCATCTAACCATAAATTTAAATTACTGATGCTGGTATTGGTAAATGCTTCTCCATCAGCATAAAGTACATCGTTGCCAGCACCACCGCTAATTGAGTCACCACCGTAAGCCCCCACCAAAGTATCATTACCTGTGTTGCCATTGATTGTATTCGCGCTACTGGTGCCGATTGTTTTAGTGGCGGTAGTGTCATTCACTTTGATTTCATCGATACCTGAAGCCGTTATGCCATTGCCAAAGTCGACTGTGCCGCCGCCGGTAATGTTTACGATATTGTAACCACCTTTTAAAGTGTAAGTGTCATTGCTGGTCATGGTGCTGCTGGTAACATTAACGGTATCATTAGCAATATTACCAGTGAATGTATCGGCGCCTGTTGTGGCATTAAATGTTGCATCACTGACAAGTGTAGCGCCATTTACATCGCCGCTGACTAAAGTAATAGAGCTCGTTAATTCGATTTCATATTTAGTATACCCATCACCAACATAATCAACTGAAATTACTGTAGTGCCAGGCACCGCTTCATAGAAGCTCCAGTTTGCCGTAGTGTCATAACCACTTAAATCAATTTTATCGCTTTGACCTTGGGTAAAGTCGGTAATAATGTCGCGATTGCCAGAACCTATGCCGGAATAAGAATTATTGGTCCAATAAAATGTATCGGCGCCGGCGCCACCGGTTAGAGTATCAGCAGCGAGAGTTTTGCCTGCTAAGCTGGTTCCCCATTTCATGGATAAATATTCTTGCACATAAGCTCTTTCTGTTGCAGTTAAGCCTTTATTAAATAATATAGTTTCACCTAATTCACCTTTATAGTAGCGAGAATCTCCGGTAAAGCCATGACCTAGTTTACCATTGGCTGCCGCTGTCATTTGGTCTGTATTGGCGTTAGTATTTAAATATGATGTAGCATCGTTATTAATAAAAGCATCGATTCCATGTCCAGAGCTATCTAGCCAGGCGGTGCCGATAATAGAGGTGCCGGCGGTAAAAGTAATGCTTTGGCTTGTAAGGTCATTACCCCATTGGCCTAAATAAAGCGTGCTGCTACTATACCCATAATGCAATGCTTGATTGACAGCGCCAGAACCTGTGCCTAATATAAATCGAGAGTCACTATTATCGGCGCGCATATCAACGGTAAAAAATGTATAGTTGGTATTAGCCATCCAGCTAAAATCTACATCAAAATAATCATCGCCATCAAAAGTCATGGTGGGTAAATTATTTAAACCATCGTAATTATAAGTGACACTGCCGACACCGCCGGTACCGTTTCTTGAATTCCCAGATTTATCATATAAAGTTGTAATGGCAGTATTATCAGCATGTAAAGAAGTGTCCGAGCTATCCACTCGCGTGGCATCAAACCAGGATTGCATATTGGTAACGCTGGAGCTGGTAAATTTTTCGCTATCACCATAAATTTTATCAGCACCATCGCCGCCGACGATACTGTCACCACCATAAGCCCCTTTAAGTGTGTCGCCACTGCTAGTACCCGTTAAAGTGTCAACGCCACTACTGCCGAGTACGCGTTTAAATTGAAAGTCAGCTGAACTAATATCCGATTGGCTAAAATCCGCGGTACCATTATCTTGTAACTGCACGCGAAAATCCGCCCCGCTGGTGCCGCTGCCATCACCGTCCCAATCAATTTCAATATACACGCCGCCCGAGCCATCATCGCGCCAGATTAATTCATTTTGAACGCCGGTAAATGAATTGCCGGTGTTTAGTTGCAGCTGTTGATCAAATTCCAGTTGTACAATATCGCCTTCGCTAGAATTATAAGTCCCCGAATTACTTTGATCGAAGTCAGTAATAATATCTGGATTAGAATCCGTTGAATGTGAGGTATTTGAAAATGTAAATGTATCGGCACCGGTGCCGCCCGTTAATGTGTCGGCAGCAGCTAATGCGGCGGAAAAATTAATTTCATATTTACTGGAAAGATAGTTATGTACAATCGCACGTTCATTAGCAGAAAGATCGCGGTTATAAATAATAATTTCAGAAATATAACCATTATAATAATATTCGCTGTCAGCACCAAATTTTGACCCAATATCGGCACGTACATTGCCGGGGCCAAAATCCACATTACCAGCCCCCGTATCGGTGCCAATGCTGCTGCCATTTTTAAAGAGTTCCATATTGGCACCTGAATTTGAACGCACATAAGTGGTAAAAGAATTTTCGCCAACGGTGACCGTGCCACTGGCGCTAATAAAATCGTTGGTCCAAGCGCCTGAACCTCTCACAATAAACTTACTGTTGTTGCCAGCGGTATCCCAATAAAGATCCATACCAACTGCTTCTGGATCGCTAGGGTCACGCGCACTAAAATACGCGCTATTACTTACCGGTCCTGCGCCAATTTCTCTTTTTACAATAAATGCAGTCAGGTCATCGGTAATGCCAAGTGAAATATTGGTGTTAGTAATTGTATCGGCACCGTCAAAATTTAATGCTGGTCGACCATTAATACCGGCTAAAACATAACTGGGTTTTAGACTGTCAGTTGATTGGGTCATATCATTGCTGCCAGCTTTATCGGTTAATGAGGCAATTAAACCGCCACTCGCTGCTCCATCGCCAGCGTCATTTAAGTCACTGGCATCTACCCAGAATTTTTGACCGCTAATGCCTGTAAATTGGCTATACAAAGCATCGGAATGAATAATGTCATTACCCGCACCACCATCAATGGTGTCGCCGCCATAACCACCCACCAATAAATCTTCACCGGCACTGCCAGTCACAGTGTCAGCGCTATTTGTGCCAGTTAAGCTGTCATCACCAGCGCCGCCAGTAATATCTAACGCGCTGCCATAACTGGAGGCATCTAATGTTAATGTGTAAGTCCCACTGGATAAATTAGCCGCAGTAACTGAGTCAATATCAGTTGTGGTAGTAATATTAACGGTATAGTTAGCGTCAACGGCTAAGGAAATAATTTCCACATTGCTTAAATTATTAATTAAAGTGTAGGTTCCGCCGGCAGTTAAACTAAAAGTATCGGTGCCGCCCTCGCCATTAATTGAATCGCCAACATTGTAAGTTAAGCTAGTTCCATTAATGGTATCATTGCTATTAGTACCAATAATTGTGTCATCATCGACGGTTAAAGTGAAAGTATTGGGGTCATCCACCGTGACACTGGATACGACCGATAGCGTCGTTTCATCGTCACCGCCACTCGTATTGGCACCATCATCCTTGATTAAGGTAATGGTAACGGTGCGAGTTGAATCAATGACACCGCTGCTAGCATTGTAGTATTTTAAGTTATTAATCAGTGTTTCGGCATTAGTCGTGGTAATGTCGCCACTGCGGGTAATGGTAACTGTCGCAAATCCACGAATTACGCTAATTGAAATAATATAACTATTAGCGGCAGTGGTGGCGCTATTACCATTGGTTAAATCTACATTTTCACTATCTACTTCAAGCTTTTCATCGCTGCCATCTCTAAGGCCAACAACGGTTAATTGTAATTCAGAAACTTTTTGACCGCTTTCACCAGTGTGTGTTCTGATGTGGTTCACTAGATTGTTCT
>JAHZKQ010000005.1 GCA_022600315.1 Gammaproteobacteria bacterium | reverse complement strand
GAATTAGAAGTAGGCCTTGCAGGAATTGTAATAAAACACTTTAACTGTGAATCAAAGACGATAAAAAATCATTATGATATAATTGATTTTTAATAAATTAGAATCAAAGGAAGGTTTTATGCGCAATTTGGGTGGCAGTCGGCTGCTTATCAGCCCAATTATTATGGGCTGCTGGCAAGCTGGCAAAACCGACTGGGGTGATGTTAATGATACAGATAGTATTGCTGCAATTAAAGCCGCATTTGATGCGGGTATTACAACTTTTGATACGGCTGCCGTATATGGAGCAGGGCACTCTGAAGTTGTATTAGGCAAAGCCCTAAGCGGTTTACGCGATAAAGTCGTTATCGCTAGCAAAGTTTTTGTTAATGATCTTAACTATAACCGGGTAATGAATTCCTGTGAAAAATCATTAAAAAATTTGCAAACTGATTACCTTGATTTATATCAAATTCATTGGCCATCGGGCTCATTTGGGAATAAAAAAGTACCCATTGAAGAAACCATGCGAGCGTTAAATAAATTGAAAAAAGCCGGTAAAATTCGTGCGATTGGAGTTTCTAATTTTTCTTTAGCAGAATTAAAAGCCGCTCAGCTGCACGGTAAAATCGATAGTTTGCAGCCACCGTATTCTTTGTTTTGGCGACAAATGGAAGTAGATTTACAGCCCTATTGTGTAGAACATAACTTAACAATTCTGGCTTATTCGGCTTTAGCGCAAGGTTTATTAACGGGCAAATTTAGCAAAGACCATCAATTTAATCGCAATGATATTCGAGCTTATAACAAGCTTTTTCAAGGTGAATTATATCAGCAAGCGCAAATTGCTATTAGCCAACTACGCCAAATAGCCAGTGAACTTCATACCAAACTAAGCACTTTAATTCTGGCATGGACGATTGCTCAACCACAAGTTTGTGCGATTGTTGGCGCCCGTAATGCTGAGCAAGCAAGTCAAAATGCGGCGGCTATAAACCTTAAAGTGAAACCTGAGATTATCTCGAAAATAGATGAGATTGGCAGGATAGTCAGCGATAAGCTAGATGATGACCTGGTGATGTGGGATTTAGCTAAGGCACGTGCTAATATGGATTAATGTTTTTGCTAGGATGCAAACGGAGGTTATATGACACGGAAGTTAACAGCAATATTATTTGGTTTGGTGCTTTTAAGTCTCACCCAATTATGTTTTGCCAAGCAAAGTTGGCAGCAGCATATCCAGCAAATACGCCAAGAGGCCTTAGCTAAAGGTATTCGTCCCGAGATACTTGATGCGGCATTAAAAGGCATTCATGCGCCGAACCGCAAAGTCTTAAAGTTAGATCGTACCCAGCCTGAAAAACGCCTGACTTTCTTAAAATATCGTAATACTCGTGCAGATGCCTACCGAATCAAAATCGGTCGTAAAGAAATAAAAAAATATCATGACCTGTTAACAACCATTAGCAATCAATATGGTGTGAGTCCGTGTTTTATTGTTGCTTTATGGGGGCTTGAAACCAGTTATGGGCGCTATATGGGTAAGTTCCCGGTGATTAAATCTCTAGTGACCTTGTCTTATGATAATCGGCGTAGTGCTTTTTTTCGTAAGCAACTATTTTACGCCTTGGAGATTTTAAATGACGAGCATGTTAAACCAGAGCATTTCAAGGGTGAATGGGCCGGGGCAAGTGGACATCCACAATTTTTGCCTTCAAATTGGCATCACTATGCCGTAGATTATAACGGTGATGGCCGGCGAGATATTTGGAAAACTTTAAGTGATTCATTAGCATCGATCGCTAATTTTTTACACAAGCATGGCTGGAAAACTGGTGGCTTATGGGCAGTTGAAGTGACTATTCCAGCAGATTTTCCTAAAGCTGATCTAACACGTAAGGTTGTAAAAACAGTGGCTGAATGGAAAACACTTGGCGTTAAACCAGAGCGCAGCATTGGCAATGATGGTTTAGAAGCTTCAGTGATTAAGCCTTATGGCGGCCCTGCAATGATGATCTTCAATAATTTTCGAGTTATTATGCGTTGGAATCGTTCGACCTATTATGCCGGCACAGTAGGTTATACCGCTGAAAAAATCTGTCGCCAAAATTTATAACTTATAAGGCATTTGAAAATTGGGATGCACGCTTAAAAATTCCTTGATGCCTGTGTTGCGTAACTTACAAGCCGGGCAGTTATCGCAGCCTCTTCGTGGGATGCCTTCATAGCAGCTAATCGTTTCTGTTAACAAATATTCTAAAACACCAAGCTCCAAACCAAACTCCATGGTTTCTTGTTTTGTCATATGCACCACAGGGGTTACAATTTTAAAATTAGAATTAGCTAAATCAATACGTAAAATTTCTTGCATTAAATCCATGTAATGCCGAGTGCAATCACGATAACCTGAATTAGCTGACTCAACTTCAATCACGCCTAAATAAATAGAATTGGCTTTAAGATCATCGGCATGAATAGCCGCAAGACGTGTCATCAAGCCATTACGACCGACAACTAAAGTACTAGGTGACTGATTTGTTTGATGCTGAATTTCAAGCTCATGGTTAATAAGCGCATTATGGGTTATTTTCTCAAGACAACGAATATCTAACTCCATATGATCAACTTGCCAGTCATAGCAGATTTTCTGCGCTTGTTTTAGTTCAGATGTATGTCGTTGGGCATAATTAAATGAAAGACTTAATACATTATCTGCACTGTGTTTTTTAATGGCATAAGCTAAGCATAATGAAGAGTCCATCCCGCCGGAATGGACAACCACTGCTTGCTTTATTAGCGACTTATCTTGCATGAATAACTTCCATTGATTTATTTGCTAGGGGTTGATCCTTAGTAAAATTTAGGCTATAAATTGCAGTCCAATAAACAACGCCACCTCCATCAACTTAGGGAACAGCCATGAAAGCTCAATGGATCGCCTACCTTCTTGCACCAATTTTTATTCTTAGTACTGCTTATGCCGCACCAAAAGTTCACAAAACGCTTCCCAACAAGCCTAAGCAATCCAACAAAAAACTGCAACATGCTAAAGTTAAACCAGACTATAACTTAGCGTGGTTCACCGGTCCATTATTGGCACCACCAGGACGTACTCTGCCGGCAGGGCATTCTAATTTTGAGCCTTATTTATTTATCACCGATAGCTATGGTATTTATGGTAATACCGGCCGTTATCTATCAACGCCTTATACCATGACCGTTAGCCCAACCATGGTGTTTACGCAAGGCTTAGCCAAACGTTTGGATTTGCAGGCGGTCGTGCCATATAACTTTAATTTTAGAAACAATGCTTCAGATTCTTATTTTGCGGATGTGAATTTAGTGTTGGGGCTACAGGTGCTAAATCCAAGGGATGATCAAGCTTGGCCCGCACTGCGGATGACTTTTCAAGAAACCTTTCCAGCGGGGCGTTATGAAAATTTAAGCGCTAATAAAAACGGTACCGATGCCACTGGTGCTGGTTCCTATCAAAGTGCGCTGGGAGCAAATTTTCAAAAACTGTGGGGCTTTTTAAATGGCCAGTTTCTACGAGCTAGGCTTTCAATTAATTATACCAT
>JAHZKQ010000055.1 GCA_022600315.1 Gammaproteobacteria bacterium | reverse complement strand
GTTGGTTGTCACTCTAACGCCGTATTTTGATTGGTTGGTAATGACTAAAAGTGAAGGCGCTTTGCATTTTGGGTTCGTTGTTGTTGGCAATGAATAAGTAAATTTAATAGAATTATTGGCATCTGGAAATGACTCTATACGCGCATTTGCAGATGAAATCGTCTCATTAATCCCATCGGCATAGGATTTACTAGAGAAAGCAAAGCTTCCAGTAAAACCTTTCCCCGAAACAACTCCGGTGGTATTGGCAAAAGTTATTACGCCACTACCGGTAGCACTTATTTTTAAAGTCAGCTTTTGATCCTTATATAGTTGCGCACCAGCCATTGAAACGCCTGCAAAACCAATTAAGCTTAAACCGGCTATTAATTTAATAATTTTTTTCATATTTAGTATCTCTTAAATTTCTACTTTTAACTGGTTGTCTATTCTAGCTGTTTTTTTGAGTCCCAAGCCCTAAAGTAATGGTTACCGAATCTCCAGCCAAAGAGTAATGATTATCAATACTGCTAATGGTTACACACTGAGGTATCGACGAAGTCGCCGTTAATTTACCCGCTTGGTTTTTTACTACAATAGAAGATGCATGCATAATACAAAAATCACTGTCCCCACCACCTGCCATCATTGTAAATGCCGTAGTATTTAGGCTAGGGTCAGTATAGATTATATTGCTCTTAGACGATGGCATAATAGTTGCTTGACCACCATTATGCACGGGCAAAACTCCTGAAGATCCGCCAGCAGGAAGGTTAATACTGCCCCTAATGGCATTTGTGTTAACGCCACCTTGTTTGGAAAGAAATACTGCTTTTCCAGTCTTTAACCCCGCCACCACTTTTATTGTTAATGGTTGGCTAGTTTGGCTGGCTAACGATACTGTCGCAAAACCAATTAAGCTTAAACCTGCTATTAACTGAATAATTTTTTTCATATTTAGTATCTCTTAGTGTTAATCCGTTTTAACCAATAAAATTCCAACCTAAACCTGTGGTCGCCGAGACATAACCAATCCCTTTACCGCCTTTTAAGGCATCCATTTGCACACGCCAGTTTAAGTTACGCGTTAGGGCGTAGGTAAAACCTGCGCCACCGGCCACGCCAAAACCACTGCGATCAAAGTTTTCTGTCGCTGGAATGCCGCTATTACTTGGATCATTGGCAAGATCTACCGCATTAGTTACCTTCTCATTAATGCGCTCGTAACCTGCGCCCAATTTTAGAAAATAACTTAAACGTGATGTTAGGGCTTGAGTAAAAACGCCTTCTAAGTCGGCCGCCCAAGCTCTAACCTTATCGGTTGATTTAACCCGAATAGAAGCCGGACCGCCGGTGGTTTGATAGTGCAAAGTGCGGGTAACAGAACCATTACTGGTTGGGAAAAAATAATTAAAGCCACCCTCAACACCAAAGGCATGGTGATTATTACTATCGTTATTAAAGAAATAACCGACTTCACCTCTGCCCGTATACGCTAAGCCATTTTTATAACCATAGCCGTGCGTAAAGCTGGAAAAAGGCTGTGGGCCTGGATGAAACGTTTGGCTTAAAGCAAGACTGGATAATTGGCTATTTTCTAAATACGCTGCACCACCACCTAAATAGACATAAGGACCTACCGGCGTGTAAGCACGCGCTACCCCAATAAAACCAACCGTTGCCATTAAAGACGCCGCGACTACCGATGCCAAACCTAACCTATTCATTATTAACCACCATTATTTTTTAATTCATCATATGTAAACCTCAGAAAAACTGAAGCTGCTACCATTAGTGTTCGTGATGTACATCCGTGAACGCGACTATGCGAAAAGAAAGATCCGTCTGAGCTTGCTCGAACAATATCAAGGGTTAATTTAGCACACTAACCTTAAGGGAACCTTAAGGGCTTCTGTAAAAGTGTTTTTTTGTGTATTTGCGGCAGAAAGCCAACTGACTTATTGAATACAGAAGCATAGATAACAAAAAGGGGCGATTACTCGCCCCTAAATTGCTTGGTGTTCCTTACCAATCAAACATCTATCCCTAGAACCGACTCTCTCCTTTGAGAAGGCTCTCTCCCTGAGAGACCATTCCTTTAAAGTATGCGTTCCGTGCAAACTATCCCTGAGATTCCTGTGCCAATTCCCTGGCAGTGAGGTTAATTTAGCATGGGTGATAATTTACTCAAGGGCATTTTTCATGATTTTTATTGGCAATTTATACCTATTATTCCAAATAGGATACAAGTCTAATTATTTCAAACAGTTACTTATTATTGGCAATCAACCCATGCGTAAAATCTATGAAAATTTGTGCGCTTTTCTCACGCCGACTTGAGATATATCTCACAAAACTGACACCACGACCAAAGGCCAAAATACAAAAAAATATGCACGATTCAGACTCGGTTGCATAGCTGATTTTATTTTCAATACTTTTAAATTAGCTGGAAGATTTTTTTAGAAAGCAGATAAAATAATATCCTTAATCTATTGTTAAGCCTAAGATAAATCACCCCAACGGTACTGTAATAGGCTCATTGCCACCATCGCCGCCGACTCAGTCCGCAGTATTCTAGGCCCAAATTTGATCGCCTGAAAGCTTGCTGTGATGGCAGCTTGAATCTCTGCATCACTAAAGCCACCTTCTGGACCTACCAATAAACTAATCTCGCTTGGGATCTGCTGTAACCCGGTTAATGTTGCTGCTGCCGTGGGTTCGCAGATTAGCTTCAAACCGGCGGCCTGCCCAAACCAGTCTTCTAAAAGAACAGGTTTATGAATGGTTGGCACATTGGCTCTAGCCGATTGTTCAGCCGCGTGCTTAGCAATACCTTGCCAATGTTGCAGACGTTTTTCCAATCGCGCACCAGTTAATTTAACCTGGCAATACTCAGTGAATAATGGCGTGATAGATGTCGCGCCCAACTCTACAGATTTTTGCACACAAAAATCCATCCGTTCGCCGCGACTAATGCCTTGGCCTAAATGAAGTTTTAATCTTGATTCGGTGTGTAGGGTTGCTTGCTGTTTAACTTCAAGCATAGTGTTAGATTTATTTATCTCAATAATTTGCGCGGTATAATCACTGCCATCGCCGTTAAATAAAATAACCGTCGCGCCTTTTTTTAATCGCAGTACTTGTGATAAGCGACGTGCGCTATCTGCATCCAATTGTATGCTTGTATTGAGGGATAATGCTTGTGGACAATAAATTCTAGGAATTTGCATGTTGTGGTGATACTCATTAATAATTAAAATAAAAATTTTTAAGCGAAGCGGTTTTTTGCTGTGCTTAAAGTGCAGAGTTTTAATCATTCACGGAAGGTCATAGTAAAGCCCCCCATCCTTGTTCCTTCCCTCCAATTAAGAAATTGGGGGGAAGGAGACCATTCTTTAATTTTATTTAAGGCAATTAAAGTTTGTGGTTTCTATATCCATCGAGTGAGTGAGTTTTTGTTTAATTCACTTCGGCGGTTTTCTTGGGTCGTTGCCAATCGGCAATAACCGTTTGTCGAGTGCGGCCAATGCTTAGTTTATCGGCTGGCGCATCTTCGGTAATGGTGGAGCCCGCCGCAATCGTTGCACTCGCGCCAATATTTAATGGCGCCACTAAAGACGTGTTAGAACCAATAAAACAATAGTCGCCGACCTTAGTAGGCCATTTATTTACGCCATCGTAGTTACAAGTAATGGTGCCAGCACCAATATTTACTTGTTTGCCAATCACCGCATCGCCAAGATAACTTAAGTGACCGACTTTACTGCCCGCTCCCAATACGGTTTTTTTAATTTCGACGAAATTCCCAACCTTAGCTCGCGTTTGAACTTGCGTACCAGGGCGCACGCGCGCAAAGGGACCTATCTCTGCAGCGTCATAAACTTCTGCACCTTCAATAACACTGTTAGCATGCACTACCACATTTTCACCAATGCGACTATTTTTTATCACGACGTTAGGGCCGATTATAGAATTTTTACCAATACACACGTTGCCCTCTAAAATCACATTAATATCTAACGTGACATCTTGCGCAACATCAGCTTTACCACGAATCGCTAAACGCGCAGGATCCATGATGGTCACGCCACTAAACGCTAAACGTCGCGCTTGCATGACCTGGTAATAACGCTCGATATTCGCAAGTTGCCAACGATCATTAACGCCCAGCACTTCTTCGGCACAATGTGCTAGCACACCACCCACCGAAACACCTTCACTAACTGCCAGCGCAATAGTATCCGTTAAATAATATTCTTTTTGCTTATTCTGATTGTTTAACCGCGGCAACCACTCTTTTAAATGTTTAGCGGTCGCGGTTAAAATCCCAGTATTAATTTCTTGGATTTGCAATTGTTGTGGGGTTGCATCTTTGTGTTCAACAATAGCAATAATATTGCCTAGCTCATTACGAATAATTCGCCCCAAGCCGGTTGGGTTTTCAAGATCGGCAACAATCAAACCTAAGCCACCAACCGGAGTTTCAGTTAAGAGTTGCTGTAGAGTTTGCGGCGAGATTAATGGCACATCACCATATAAAACCAAAATACGATCATCGTCATTACAAAATGGTAGCGCTTGTGCAACCGCATGACCGGTACCTAATTGTTTTTCTTGCCAGACCCAATTAACATCTAGGTGCGGCAGCTGCGCTTTAACTTCAGCGCCGCCATTACCATAAATCACATGTATAGAGTTAGCTTGAATAGCTTTAGCGGTATCAACCACCCGCTCAAGCATTGAGGTGCCACCAACAGGATGCAGCACCTTCGGTAACTGGGATGCCATTCGCTTTCCCTTGCCAGCTGCAAGAATGACGACGGATAAATTCATGCCAATCCTCTTTCGTATCAATTCGTGCGAATACGCTTCCTTAGCATTTGAATCGCACGAATTTGCGCAACCGCCTGCGCCAATTCAGCAACCGCTTTAGAGTATTCAACGCCCGATTTTTGCTTAGTTAAAATATTTTCAGCGTGGGATTTCGCCGCTTCGGCCGCCGCTTCGTCTAAATCAACCGCGCGTATTGCAGTATCTGCAAGTACGGTAACAATCGTAGGTTGAACCTCTAAAATACCGCCAGACATATAAAATACTTCGTCATTGCCGTTTTCCAGGATAGCGTTAATCTGACCGGGTTTCAAATTGGTTAATAAGGCCGTGTGTCCGGGATAGATGCCAAGCTCGCCCATGCCGCCTGTTACCGATAAAAATTGCACCTTACCTGAAAAAGTAGAGGCTTCTGCGCTGACGATATCAAGTTGCATTAACGCTGTTGTCATTATATTACACCGCTATAAAGATTTTGCTTTTTCGAC
>JAHZKQ010000054.1 GCA_022600315.1 Gammaproteobacteria bacterium | reverse complement strand
TTTGCGGTATTGCTTATGATCAACTGGCCGATATTTATCATAATGCCGAAGATCATGCTCGACCTCGAGAAGATCAAGGCAAGTATTTAGTATTTGTTGATATAGTAAGGTTTTTAGCTCGTATTGGAGCAGGTCGTATCACTGCTTGGATATTAGCAATTTTGTATGTAAATTTACGTCAGTTTGGCATGGCAGATTTTGGTGATTGGTCAGATTTACGTGATTATTTTAAACGTTCAGAGAAAGTGGAAAAATTCTTTTCTGAGGCATTAAATTCATATCGTGAAGACGGCGTAGGGAATTATTTATTTATTGAGTTATTAGGTGAAATTATTTTAGTATTGCAATTGGTTGCAGGCTTTCGAGGTCGAAAATTAAGTCAAGGCAAAAACTTAGCAGAACAAAAAATTATTTGGGGTAAGATTGCTAATGTAATGCTAGATAATGTCGCACAATTAATCTCTTTATTAAGCGGCTGGTCAGAATCTGAAGTGCGTAATTATTTAGTATCAATAATTAATGTTGAGCGTTATGCAACCCAAATGCGATTTTGGATGACGGATGAATATATTCCATATCTTGCTAATAATAAAATACCCGAGGCTGTTTATGGTCCTGATGTGAAAGTCGTGTTAGATCGTGACCAATTTAGGGAGGGAACATTTGATGAAAATAAAGGTTGCTCAATTGACGGCGAAAACCCTGATCTGGGCGCAGTGAATGGCCAGTTTCCAATTAAAGAAGCAGAGAAAATGATTTATGTGATGGCAATACTGGGAGTGATCGGTTTGCAGGAAAAGCATAATATTCAACAAGCAGTTTTATCGGTCAAGCAATTATTAAAAGAAGATAAAGCAATCAGTAAGGAGGACAGGGCTCGGCTTGCTGCAGTCAATGAAAAGGTCGATCCATTATTTTCATCGCGCGCAGTAAAAATACTGAATCATTTAAATGCTCATGTTGCAAGGCATCGGGAAAGAGAAGCTAGAACTAATACACCAGTTGACGCTGAGGAAAAAGATAAAACGACCGTGGAAGTTATGCAGTCATTTTTCAAGCTTTGGAGGGGCCAGGTTGCTAAAAAACCTCAGCCAGTCGGTGACGTTCGGCGCTCCTCTTGGCCTTCAATCGCTTTAACTTCAGACTGCTAAACCTAATTTACCCGCTCTATCCTAATGCCCAAAGATGCGCTAAACTATTCGCTTTGGTTTTCAAAGAGGATTGACCCATGAGTGCAACTCCAAAAGTTCATTATCTAAAAGATTATACAGTGCCAGATTTTTTAATTGATACCGTGCATTTGCATTTTGAATTGGGTAAGCAAGAAACAGTTGTCACTTCAGTATTAACCATGCGACGCAATCTCAAAGCGACTGATCAAAGTGCGTCCTTAGTGTTAAATGGTGAGTCCATGGAGTTACGTTCGATTGAGCTTGATGGTAAGGCTTTGGCAGAGTCGCAATATATGGTTGATAAAAAAACTTTAACCGTAGTGGATCTACCTGCTGAATTTATTTTAGAAACACAGGTTGAAATTAAGCCACAAGAAAATACTTTATTAATGGGCTTATATAAATCGGGTGGTAATTTCTGCACGCAATGTGAATCACAAGGTTTTCGGCGGATCACTTATTATTTAGATCGCCCAGACGTAATGGCACAATTTACTACCACGATTAGCGCCGATAAAAATCAATACCCGATGCTATTATCCAATGGCAATCTTGTTGAAACCAGAGAGTTAGAAAATAATCGCCATTGGGTGCATTGGCAAGATCCTTCAAAAAAACCCAGTTATTTATTTGCTTTAGTAGCCGGCGATTTTGATTTATTGACTGATAGTTTTACTACCATGTCAGGCCGAAATATTGATTTGCGTTTATATCTAGAAAAAGGTTTTAAGGACCAAGGTGATTTTGCGTTAACTTCATTAAAACATGCAATGCAATGGGATGAAGAAGCTTGGGGGCGTGAATACGATCTTGATATTTATATGATCGTGGCAGTTAGCGATTTTAATATGGGAGCGATGGAAAACAAAGGTTTGAATATTTTCAATACCAAATATATTCTAGCTAAACCTGAAACAGCCACCGATCAAGATTATGTTGGCATTGAAAATGTGATTGGCCATGAATACTTTCATAATTGGTCCGGGAATCGCATCACCTGCCGAGATTGGTTTCAGATTACTTTAAAAGAAGGTTTAACGGTTTTTCGCGATCAGTCTTTTATCGAGGATATGACCTCAAAAGGCGTAATGCGTATTAGTCATGCCGATGTAGTGCGCACCCAACAGTTTGCTGAAGATGCGAGCCCCATGGCGCATCCGATTCGACCGGATTCATATGTGCAAATTAATAATTTTTATACCCTAACGGTTTATCGTAAAGGTTCTGAAGTGATTCGGATGATTCAAACTTTATTAACACCACCAGTATTTCGCCAAGGCATGGATTTATATTTTCAAAAACATGATGGCCAGGCGGTGACGACCGAAGATTTTGTGGGGGCAATGAGCGAGGCTTCAAATCGAGATTTAACCCAATTTAAAAATTGGTACAATCAAGCGGGTACACCAACGTTAACCATTAATAGCGAGTATAATGCTGACAAAAAAACTTTTACTATAAATGTTGAACAAGCAACTCCAGCGACGCCCAATCAAACTCAGAAAAAGCCGTTTCATATTCCATTGGCGGTAGGCTTAGTGGCTGAGGCCTGTGAGGATTTGCCGTTACAATTAAAAGATCAAGCGGCTGAAAAAACAACTACCGCGATTTTAGAACTCACCGAACCTAAACAAAGTTTTACTTTTATAAATGTGGCTAGCAAGCCAACACCGTCTTTATTGCGTGGATTTTCTGCACCAGTAAAAATTAATTATGCTTATAGCGATACAGAGTTAGCACATTTATGGCGTTGCGACAGCGATTCATTTAGTCGTTTTAATGCCGGTCAACGGTTAATGATGAATGCGATTAGTCAGCTGGTGAAATTACAGCAGGCAGGTAAAACTTTAAGTGTAGATGCTGTAATTTCTGAAACCTTCACGCAAATATTAACGCTTAAGCACGACGACTTAAATATGCAGGCGAAATTACTTTCGCTGCCTAACCTTAAATACTTAATGGCACAAATTAATTCAGCAGATATCACCGCCTTATTTGCAGCACGTAAATTTATGTTAGAAAGTTTAGCAAAAACTAATGAGGCAGAGTTTTTAAAACTTTATCAGCTTTATGCTGATGATTCTGCGTATGCTTATAACACTGAAGCGATGGGTCAACGCAGCATAAAAAATATTTGTTTAAGTTATTTAATGGCGACCGATCCGGAAAAATATGCGAAGCTGGCTTATCAGCAATTTAGCCAAACTGATAATATGACGGACGTTATGGGCGCGCTGGCGGCGTTAAATAATTATGCAGTTAGCGAGCGTGAACAAGCCTTAAATGAATTTTATCAGCGTTGGCATGCTGAGCCATTGGTGGTGAATAAATGGTTGGGTTTACAGGCGGTTTCAAGTTTGCCAAAAACTTTGCAAGCTGTGCAAGCACTATTAGCTCATGAATCTTTTGATGCACATAACCCGAATAATGTTTATGCATTGGTGTGTGGCTTTGGTGAGAATCAAATTTGTTTTCATGATGCCTCTGGCGCGGGCTATCATTTTATTGCCGAACAAGCCTTGAAAATTGATGCCAGTAATTCCATTGTTGCTGGGCGTATTTTACAACCCTTAACGCGTTGGCAGCAAGTCGATAAAAAACGTGCTGAACTAATGCGCGCTGAACTCGCTCGGATTGCAAA
>JAHZKQ010000053.1 GCA_022600315.1 Gammaproteobacteria bacterium | reverse complement strand
GTTAATTCAAGACTTGACCCCAATTTCTTATTCGATATAGGCTTTAGTGATAATCACATCTTCAACCGGTACGTCTTGGTAACCTTCGCGCATGGTGGTTGGGGTTTCTTTGATTTTATCAACTATATCCATGCCTTCGGTGACTTCACCAAATACACAGTAGCCCCAGCCGTCCATGGATTTTTCTTTGTGATTTAAAAAGTTATTATCCACCACATTAATAAAAAATTGCGCGCTGGCCGAGTGAGGTTCGCCGGTGCGTGCCATGGCGAGTGTTCCGCGATTATTTTTACCGCCTAAATCAGCTTCGTTGGTGATAGTTTCGTGGGTGTCTTTTTGTACCATTTCTTTAGTAAAGCCGCCGCCTTGCACCATAAAGCCATCGATAACACGATGAAAAATTACACCATTATAAAAACCTTCTTCGACATAACGTCGAAAATTTTCCGAAGTAATGGGCGTGTTATCGTTTAATTCGATTTTAATATTACCGAGATTGGTCTCTAAAACAATCATGCTGATTCCTCTATTAGTTAAGCCAATGTCTGGCATTGGCAAATAAACGTTGCCACGGACTATTAGCAGGCCAATCGTCCGGACACCAAGAAAATTGTACGCTGCGAAAAATGCGTTCTGGATGTGGCATTACAATCATTGCCCGACCATCTTCGCTACATAAACCGGTTACGCCATCCACACTACCATTGGGATTAGCTGGATAAGTGTGCGCGATTTCGCCCTGATAATCAATATAACGTAAACAAACTAATTCTGGACTCTGATTACCAAACTGCGCTTGGCCTTCGCCATGCGCCACTACAATCGGTAATTGACTACCCGCCATGCCTTGTAAAAAAATTGATGGTGATTCAAGAATTTCACTCATCACTAAACGCGCCTCAAACTGTTCGGAAACATTGCGCTCGAAACTCGGCCAGTGACTGGCACCGGGAATAAAGTCTTTTAATTTAGAAAACATTTGGCAGCCATTACAGACCCCTAAGCTAAAAGTGTTGGCACGGGAAAAAAATTCTTGAAATTGCTGGCAAAGCTTCGGATCCATTAAAATCGATTGCGCCCAACCTTGGCCGGCACCCAATACATCGCCATAAGAAAACCCACCACAAGCCGCCAGCCCATGAAATTGCATTAAATTTACAGCCCCACTAATTAATTCCGACATATGCACATCAATGCAATCAAAACCCACTGCATGAAAAGCTGCTGCCATTTCAATATGACCATTAACACCCTGCTCACGCAAAATTGCAACTTTAGGCTTAACCGCAACATTAATATACGGTGCGCTAATATCTTCGTTGGCATTAAACTTTAATCGACTAAATAAACCCGTATCACTTTTATTCGCGATACGATTAAATTCTTGTTCTGCACACTGTGGATTATCACGCCGCGCTTGCAGACGATAACTGGTTTCAGACCACAGTTGTTGTAAGTGAATTCGTGAACCCTTAAATACAGTGGCACGATCACATACAACTTGCAATTGATCATCATCACTTAGCTCACCAATCACATGCACATGTTTATCTAGACAATATTTTTCAGCAATATTTTTAACCATTGCAATGTCTTTTGTTGCCACTTGAATCACCGCGCCTAATTCTTCGTTAAATAGCACGTCTCTTGGCTCATCCGCCAACCCTGATAAATTAATTTTTAAGCCCGTGTGACTGGCAAACATCATTTCACACAGCGTTGCCAATAACCCACCATCACTACGATCATGATAAGCATATAGGATAATCTCTGATTTCAATGCTTTTAACATCTGAAAGAATTTTTTCAAAGTGCTGGCATTAATATCTGGCGGAACCTGCGACATTTTCTTTTGCACTTGCGCATAAACTGAAGCACCAAGTCGGTTAGCTCCCAAACCCAAATCAATTAATACAAGCTGACTATCAATTTTAGTATTAAGCTCTGGCGTTAATGTGCGCCTTACATCAGCGATCGGTGCGGCGGCTGTAATCACTAAAGAAATTGGCGAGTATATGGTTTGTTTTAACTTTTCATCTTGCCAGCTCGCCTGCATTGATAAAGAGTCTTTTCCCACCGGAATACTAATACCTAGTTCAGGGCAAAGCTCCATGCCAATCGCTTTCACCGCAGCAAATAATGCCGCCGCCTCACCGTTTTTTCTAGGCGCTGCCATCCAATTAGCTGACAAGGCAATTTCATTTAATTCGCCAAGGTCAGCCGCCATAATATTAGTAATGGCTTCACCCACTGCAATGCGCGCTGCGGCCGCTGAATTTAATAATGCAATCGGCGCACGCTCACCCATGGCTAAAGCTTCACCGCTATAGCCTTTAAAATCTGCCAAAGTCACCGCCACATCACTCACGGGTATTTGCCAAGGACCGACCATTTGATCACGCGCCACTAACCCAGTTACACTGCGATCCCCAATAGTAATTAAAAAGCTTTTATCGCTCACACAAGGAAATTGTAAAACTCGCTTAATGGATTCTTTTAGCGTCATGCTATGCAATTCTTCAGCTCGTGTCGATAAAGTTTCTGTACGTGCATTTAATTCTAAACGCGGCAAATCTTCAAATAAAGTTGCCATTGGTAAATTAACTGGCGCATTATCAAATTTTTTATCACTAACCACAAGCTGCATTTTTTCAGTGGCTTCTCCCACCACCGCAAATGGACAACGCTCACGCTCGCAAATTGATTGAAACTCGTCTAGACGTTCAAAATTAATTGCTAAGACATAACGTTCTTGCGCTTCATTACACCAGATTTCCAACGGCGACATGCCTCGCGCGGCATTATGAATTTCACGCAATTGTAAATCAGCGCCACGATTACTCGCTTCAACCAATTCTGGCAAAGCATTGGCTAAACCGCCCGCCCCCACATCGTGAATACTTAAAATAGGATTCTCTTGGGCAAGCGCCCAACAAGTATTAATCACTTCCTGACAGCGGCGTTGCAGTTCTGGATTAGCGCGTTGCACCGAAGCAAAATCAAGCTCCACCGTAGCACTGTTGCTGCTACGTGATGAAGCCGAACCACCCCCTAAACCAATTGCCATGGCCGGACCGCCTAACACAATCAGTTTAGCACCCGCTGGAATGGGTTTTTTTTGAATTGCTGGATCGCGAATATTACCAATGCCGCCAGCTAACATAATGGGTTTATGATAACCTCGATAATGATTATTGGAAAATTCCATTTCAAAACTGCGAAAATAACCGCATAAATTTGGCCGGCCAAATTCATTATTAAAGGCTGCCGCACCAATCGGTGCTTCTAACATAATCGTTAAAGCGCTGGCTAATTGTGGCGGCAAAGAATATTGTAATTCCCAAGGTTGACGAAAATTTTCCATTCGCAAATGTGAAACACTAAAACCGCTTAAACCGGCCTTTGGAGAAGCACCACGTCCAGTCGCCGCTTCATCACGAATCTCACCACCACTACCGGTGGCCGCCCCCGGCAATGGCGCAATTGCTGTAGGATGATTGTGAGTTTCCACTTTTAATACAATTGGATTGGCTTCAGCATGAATTTGATATTGTTGACTAACTGGATCGCGCCAAAAACGTTCGGCCGGATAACCATTTAATACCGCCGCATTATCATGATACGCAACCAGCGCTTGGGTGGGGTGCATTTTATAAGTATGTTTAATCATTTCAAATAAACTATGCGGTTGCGAAACGTCATCAATTGTCCAATGACCATTAAAAATTTTATGTCGGCAATGCTCAGAATTAACTTGCGCAAACATCATTAATTCTGCATCAGTAGGATTACGCTTTAACTTTTGGTAAGCCTCAAGTAAATAATTCATCTCCACTTGGCTCAGTGCCAAACCTAGATCTGCATCGGCTTGCTCTAGCGCCTTTTTGCCATTTTTTAGTAAATTAATTTGCTTCACTTTAGCTGGCATTGCCGCAGCAAATATCTTATGCAAGTCAACCGGATCAAATAATACCGTCTCGGTTAATGGATCATGCAACTCTGACAACAGCTCTGCACCGGCAAAAAACTCAGGATGGTTTAAAGTTAATTGATAACAAACCCCGCGCTCCAAACGTTGAATGGTTTTAAACCCACAAATATGGGCAATATCAGTGGCTTTAGATGACCAGGGTGAAATGGTCCCAAAACGCGGCAAGGTATATATTCTATGGTTTGCCAAAGGCGGTAAAGCTTGCAATTGACTATCACGCAGCAATATCCCTAAACGCTGAAGCTCAGCTTGATCTAATTCGCCCTTAACATCAACTAAAAAGAAATACTGCGCCGAAATGTGCGTTAACATTGGCAGCAGCGGTTTTAGCTTTTGCAACAAAGCACGTGATCGAAACGCGGTGATTGAGTCCGGTCCAGAAAAAAAATACATAACTTATAGCCTACTTAACAAGCTCTTTATTCAACCAGCCAAGGGGAAATGCGCTTTCCCCCCGAACCCCCCGGCTTATTAATCCGCTAAACCCTGATAAGCTTAGCGGATCTCTTATTTAATCCCAATAAGATGTATCTTAAAAATCAAAGTTTGATTCGGCCCAATCGCCCCCGGTACGCCTTCCGGACCATAAGCTAAATTAGCTGGCACGAAAATTTCCCAAGTCCCCTGCACTTTCATCAATGGCAAAGCCTGCTGCCAACCTTTAATGACGTTTTGCAAAGGAATCGTCAATGATTTACCACGCGCATAACTGCTATCAAACACCTTGCCATTAATAAAACGGCCAGCGTAATCAACTTCAACCGTGTCGGTAATCTTTGGTTGTGGGCCAATACCTGCTTGAATGATTTTATACTGCAAGCCGCTTGGCAAAGTTTTGACCCCAGGTTTATTTTTATTGGCCGCTAAAAATGCTTGCCCTTGAGTTTGTTGATTACTGGTCGCTTGCTGGGATTGTTGCTTAAATTTTTGCAGCGATTGTTTTTCAAAGGCTAAAATAACTTTTTGGCGCTCGCGCTCTGATAATTGTAAACGGCCGCCGCGATAACCATCGGCTATCCCTTCACCATAAGCCTGTGGATTAACTTGAACGCCATGTTGATGCATCGATTGTCCGGCTTCAACGCCCATCGAATAACTGAGTTTATCTTGATAGCTAGTTAAATTCGCTTGCGCACTGGTAGCGGCAAGTAATGTCAATCCAATGACAGTTAATATTTTTTGCATAGTCTTCTCCTTTTTGCAATATTTAAACAGGCAAGGCTTTATTTCAAGCAATGCCTCGTCAGACTCCGTCTTCCTGCTGTCATCCCGCGACTTGATCGCGGGATCCAGAATTTTAAAAGCCTAGATTCCGTGGCTTAACCACGGAATGACGAAATTCATTCAACCTGATCGCCAAGTCTAGTCATCTAACGACATCAAGCTTGCATTACCGCCTGCTGCCGTTGTATTGATGGTTAAAGTTTTTTCCTCACACAGCCGAGCCAAATAATGTGGTCCACCCGCTTTTGGACCGGTACCCGATAAGCGACTGCCGCCAAATGGCTGCACACCAACCACCGCGCCAATAATATTACGATTCACATAGACATTACCAGCTTCAATGCGTTGTTGAATATAATCCACGCTGGTTTCAATCCGACTTTGCACCCCAAACGTTAAGCCATAACCCAATTGATTAATCTCTTGGATTACTTGATCAAGCTCAGCCTGGCGATAACGTAAGACATGTAAAATCGGCCCAAAGACTTCTTGCTGTAATGTTAACTTATCAAGCTCATAAGCTTGTGGCGCAAAAAAATGTCCGCTTTTATGCGCATCATTTAATTTTACCTGATAAATCAGTTTCGCTTCTCGCATCATTTTCTCTTGATGCGCCAATAACATCGCTTTAGCCTCAGCATCGATCACAGGCCCCACATCGGTAGCCAAACAACCCGGATCACCCACATTCAATTCCTGCATCGCACCTTTTAACATGGTAATCACTTTATCAGCAATATCGTCTTGCACGAACAATAACCGTAGCGCCGAACAGCGTTGACCTGCACTACCAAATGCCGAGGCAACCACATCCGCGACTAATTGTTCAGGCAAGGCAGTTGAATCGGCAATCATCGCATTTAATCCGCCGGTCTCAGCAATAAAAGGTACGATAGGACCAGCACGATTCGCTAAGGTTTTTTGAATGGCTTTGGCCGTGGCAGTAGAACCTGTAAACATGACACCATTAATTCTTTCATCGGCAACAAGTTTTCCACCGACTTTTTCACCACTGCCTGGCAGTAATTGTAAAACCTCTTGAGGAATTCCGGCTTGATAAAATAATTCAATGACTTTTGCAGCAGTTAATGGGGTTTGTTCCGCCGGTTTAGCAATCACGCAATTACCAGTCACTAATGCTGCCGCGATTTGCCCAGTAAAAATGGCCACTGGAAAGTTCCATGGGCTAATACACAAAATCGTGCCACGCCCCTGCATAAATAATTGATTACTTTCACCGGTAGGTCCTGGTAAGTCACGTGGCATTAATGTCTGCCGGGCTTGTTCCGCATAATAACGACAAAAATCTACCGCTTCGCGCACTTCAGAAATCGTATCGACCACCACGCGCCCAGCTTCACTACTAATTAAAGCCATTAATGCTGGCATATGTGTTTCTAATAAATCCGCCATTCTATTTAGTATCGCAGCACGCGCTTTAACACCCAATCGATCCCAGGCTTGATGCGCATTTTTCGCTTGCGCTAAAGCATGATCGACATTTCGCGTATCAGCTTCCAATACCACACCAACAACTTGACTTTGATTGGCTGGATTTTTCATCGAAATAGTTTGGCTGCGTTTAGCCCGCGGAATTTGATTAAAAGGTCCCGCTTGCCATTCGGTTTTTTGTGCCGCTTGCATGGCTTTTTCAAGTTGCATTAAAGCGCTGTGATCACTTAAATCGATTCCCAATGAATTTTTTCGGCTAGCACCATAAATATCCAGTGGCAATGGAATTTTTGGATTACGTACGTCGCTTAAAGTCGCAACTTTTGCCACTGGGCTAGCAATAAGCTCACTAATGGGTGTATCTTCATCAGCAATCTTATTCACAAAAGAAGTGTTGGCACCATTTTCTAATAAACGTCGCACCAAGTACGGTAATAAATCCTCATGATTACCACAAGGCGCATAAACTCGACAAGGAATATTAAAACCATCACGCGCAACGATTTGATCATGCAGTGATTTACCCATGCCTTGCAAGTTTTGAAATTCAAATTGATAACGATGATAATCATCCATCATCGATAAAATCGCTGCCACTGAATAAGCATTATGGGTCGCAAATTGCGGGTAAATCGCCTCTTGCGCGCTTAACATATATTTCGCGCAAGCTAAATAACTGACGTCCGTGGAATCTTTACGGGTAAACACCGGATAATTTTTATAGCCATCGACCTGACTAAATTTAATTTCCGAATCCCAATAGGCACCCTTCACTAAACGCACATGCAAACGCTTGCCGTGTTGTTTAGATAAATTGACCAGCCATTCTAAAGCATAACGCGCGCGTTTTTGATAAGCCTGCACCGCTAAACCAAACCCTTCCCAGTCGGCAAACTCTTTATCACTAAAAACTCTGGCAAAGATATCTAAAGACATTTCTAAACGATCAGCTTCTTCGGCATCAACGGTAATATTAATATTGCCGGGCTTGGCTAATAAACATAAAATTTTTAGGCGTTCAGCTAAAATCGGCACCACGGTTTCGCAATGACTAAATTCATAACGCGGGTGCAAGGCAGATAATTTCACCGAAATACTGGGCTGCTGAAAAATTGATTGGCCCACTTTAGCCTGCTTCACCAAAGTTTTAATCGCATTCGCGTAAGATTCAAAATAACGCTTAGCATCGGCTTCGGTGCGCGCGACCTCGCCCAACATATCAAAGGAAAAACTGTAACCTTTCGCTGCCAATTCTTGAGAACGCTCCAAGGCTTCTTCGATGGTTCGACCCAAAACAAACTGATGGCTCATTAATTTTACTGCTTGGCGTACGGCTTTGCGAATCACCGGCTCGCCACTGCGTTCAATCAATTTTTTCCAGATACCCTGAAATTGATTTTCATTTTTTCCGGACTGTAAAATTTTACCACTTAACGATAAGCCAAAACTGGCTAAATTCACAAAGGTCGAATGACT
>JAHZKQ010000052.1 GCA_022600315.1 Gammaproteobacteria bacterium | reverse complement strand
TGGGTGGATTGCACGAGTCCCTAAGCAATCTGGGCTGCCAAAAATTGGAGTTGTTAAAGGTCCGCAGCAATTAACAGGCTATATTAAACTTGCTGATCGACATCATTTTATTTTGGGAAATAATATCTTAAATTCAGGCCACTGGCCGCTGTTGATCCAGCGCATTGATATTAAAGCTTTACGACAAGTTTTAAATGTAGCTATTTATCCTTTTGTAATGCGATTAGATAAAACGGCTAAGCATGGTTTTATTCGTCAATGGCAGCCAATTAATGTTCTGCCACAACGACATTTGGGTTACGCTGTGCAATGGTTTGGTTTGGCTTTGGTGTTATTGTTAACTTTTATTTTCTTTAGTCGGAAGAAAGCTCATGATTAAAGCCCGCAAGTATTTAACCCGTCTATCATTAATGGCCGTGTTACTAACTTTAATGGTTATGGGTTTGGGGGCTTTTACGCGTTTAACTGATGCCGGTTTGGGCTGTCCGGATTGGCCGGGTTGCTATGGACAGTTTCGAGTCCCTGATTCTACTCAAGCGATTAAACGTGCCGATCAACAATATCCAGCAACACCATTGGTGCGACATAAGGCTTGGGCGGAGATGGTGCATCGCTATTTTGCTGGTACTTTAGTAACTTTGATTTTATTAATTGCAGTTTGTGCGGTGGTTGTTGCGGCGGAAGCGGGGGTTGGCTATTTGATATTAGCTTTGTTGTTATTTTTATTATCTATCTATCAGGCTATCTTAGGTATGTGGACGGTGACTTGGAAATTGTTACCAGTGATTGTTAGCCAGCATTTACTAGGCGGTATGTTATTATTATCGCTATTATGGACGATCCATTTAAAATCACGCCGTAGTGCAATTTTAACCGTTAGTGATCCTGCGCTGGGAAGGTTAAGACCTTTGGCGATTATTGGTTTAGTATTAGTGTTTTGTCAGATTATGTTAGGTGCTTGGACTAGCACCAATTATGCAGCCTTAAGTTGTCCGGATCTTCCTTATTGTAAGGCTCATGTCGATTGGCATTATAGTTTTCGTGCAGCATTTAATTTATTGCATCCGATTGGGGTTAATTATGCGGGTGGAGTATTAAAATCGGTAGCGCGGATGACAATTCAGATGATGCATCGATTTGGGGCGGCTATTGTCGGTAGTTATATATTTTTTTTATGTTTATGGGTTCACTGGAAGGTCAAGCAAAATTACATGGTGCGTAAGATTAGTTTAATTACCCTTATTGTGCTGCTGGTGCAAGTTAGTTTGGGTATTATTAATGTTATTTTAAAGTTACCGTTGCCGATTGCCATTTGTCATAACTTAGTAGCGGCAATTTTATTGCAATGCCTGGTTACTTTGAATTATTGTGCCTTTAGTAAAAAGAAACGCGTGCCAAGTTACCAACTAAATATAGGTAAAGTTCATGACTGAAGCTTCGATTACTAATCAACTAATAACAGATCGTGCCGGTTGGCGAGACTATCTTGAGCTCTGTAAGCCGCGTGTGGTAGCGTTAATGATTTTAACTGCTATCGTTGGTATGTGTTTAGCAAGTATTAATATGGTGTCGTGGAATATTTTAGTATTAGGTAATCTAGGAATTGGCTTATCGGCAGCTTCAGCGGCGGCAATTAATCACCTTTTTGAACGCCGTATTGATTTATTAATGCGACGCACTAAAGCAAGACCGGTGGCGCAAGGTAAAATTAAACCGCGCAATGCCTTGGCTTTTGCCATTGTGATGGGTCTGACTGGGATGTTTATTTTAATCGTGTGGGTTAATCTATTAACTGCTGCACTGACTTTTTTCACCTTGGTGGGTTATGCAATTATTTATACAGTTTATCTGAAACATGCTACTTCACAGAATATTGTGATTGGTGGTTTGGCGGGCGCTGCACCACCATTATTGGGCTGGGTGGCAGTCACCGGCCATATTGATCCACAAGGTTTATTGTTGGTGTTAATTATTTTTATTTGGACGCCACCGCATTTTTGGGCTTTGGCAATTCATCGCTTGGATGATTACAAGAATGCTAATATTCCAATGCTGCCCGTGACCCATGGCGTACCCTATACTAAAATTAATATTCTATTTTATACTATGTTGCTAACAGGTATCACCATGTTGCCGTTTGCGATTCAAATGTCGGGTTGGATTTATTTGTTTGGGGCTTGTATTTTAAATGCTATTTTTCTTTACTATGCAATTCGCTTGTTGCGTAGTAAAAATAATAAATATGCGCTGCGAACTTTTTGGTTTTCCATTTGGTACTTATTTATTCTCTTTATATTTTTATTACTTGATCATTACATTTATTAACAAGGGGGCAATATGAGCTCAGCTGCACAAAAAAACACTCGGTCTGTATTATTAATTATTTTGGCAATTGTGATTGTCGCTAGTATTGCATTACTAGCCGCAGTGCATCGTGGTAAAGCTAAAGCCAAGAGTGGTTATCCTATTTCCAGCAAGCTTAAAGTGGATGGTGCTATTTTACCAAAACCAGAAGTTATTAGTGACTTTGTTTTAAGTCAAAAAGGTGGCAAAGTTTTCAATAAAGCCAGCCTTAAAAACCATTGGACCTTATTGTTTTTTGGTTTTACTAATTGTGGTTATGTCTGCCCAACTACGATGGCGGCATTAGGTAAAATGTATAAGCAGCTGGAAGCTAAACTACCCAAAAAACTATTACCAGAGGTGGTGATGATTTCAGTGGATCCGGCACGTGATAGCGTAAAGCGGATTACTAATTACGTTAAAACTTTTGATCCACATTTTATTGGTGTGCGTGGTTCAATGCAGCAAACTCAGATATTATCATCGCAAATGAAAGTGGTATTTGCCAAAGTTAAGTTGACCAATGGTAATTATACGGTAAGCCATAGTGCAGCAGTTATGCTATTAGACCCAAATGCTAACTTGCGGGCATTTTTTTCCTTCCCGCATAAGCCGGCAGTTATGGTGCATGACTATACCAGTATAGTGATGGCAGTAAGCTAATGGCGTTGAAGAAAATAATTGGCATATTACTATTAGTATTATTTGTTACGGCATGTGGCAATAAGCAAGCCGCTGAATTTCACAATAGCCAGGGCAAGGCTTTTAGTTTTAAAGACTATCAAGGCCGCTGGGTGGTCATTAATTATTGGGCTACCTGGTGTCATTCTTGCATTGGTGAGATTCCAGAATTGAATAAGTTTTCTAGAATTTATAAAAAGCAAGCGATAGTGATTGGGGTTAATTATGATGGTTTATCATCACAGAAACTAATTGCGGCAATTAAGAAATTACATATCCATTATCCAGTGATGCAGGAAGACCCAGCAAGCTATTTTCATTTGCAAGCAACGGGTGTGGTGCCGGTAAGTTACTTAATTAATCCAAAGGGACGGCTTGTTGCGACTTTGTTAGGGCCGCAGACGATAATAGGTTTAGTGAAGCGTATGCATTTAATTAAGCGCCATGTTAGTTAACCGAATATTATTAATTATTATTTTAATTGTTGCTGCCACAACGGGAGTTGTTATTTCTTATCGTTTACACCCGCAGGATAATTCACCACCACCACCACCGGCGAATATCGAACCGGAACGAACTTTTCATTACCCGATGCAATTTATTCAAAGTTTAAAAGATAATCCTAATCCGGGAAAAGCTATTTTTCATGAATATTGTGCCTCTTGCCATAGTAAAGATCCAGAGATTCCAGTCGGTGCGCCGGCCATTGGCGATGCAAAAGCTTGGGAGCCATTTCATAAAATGAGTTTGGATAATTTACTTAAACTAGCAAGTTCTGGTTATGGTGCTATGCCAGCTCGTGGCGGCTGTTTTGAGTGTAATGATCATTACTTAAAGTTAGCAATCCAATATATGCTCTCAAACAGTCAGCCACGGCTTAAGTCAAAATAATTTTTTACAGGCTAGGGCTTATTTTTGCAGTGTCAGTGTCTATAGGCTTTAATTCACCGCTGTGAATTTTTTCAAGCTGCATTAAATCATCAATTTCAAATGTAGGGCTTTCTTTATAGCATTCCTCAAGATCACCATAACCTGGTGTATACAAGCAAGAATCCATGCCGCATCTATGAGCGAATTCTATATCTTTAGGAACATCGCCAACCATTAATATTTGCGTTGGTGGCAGGCTTGGATAGTGTGGTTGAATAAGTTCGGTAAAAAATTTTTCTGAAGGTTTATCTGGTGCGGTCTTTTCATTGCTGCCTATAACTTCATCGAAAAAATCAACCAAGCCAAAGCGCTCAAGGGTTCTTTCCAAAGTGTTTTGTGGTTTACTGCTAGCGGTAGCAAGCTTTACGTTTGGGTAAAGTGCTGCCAATATTTTTTTTACATTCGGGTATAAAGTTGTATGCTTAGCATCAGCCTCATGATAATAGTGACTAAAAACTTCTAGCCATTCATTTATATCAGAATGTTTTTTATCTAAATCTGGATATAAGCGAATTAAGGCTTTTCGAGGGCCACCACCATCGGCTAATAGTTGCTTGGCGGTTGGTTCTGCGGGTAATTTTATACCTTGATGCTGAAAAGTATTTTGCAATGCTATTTTTGCAGTTTTATCTGTTCTAATGAGTACCCCATCAACATCGAGTAAATAAAGTTGATGTTTTCTTTTGGCCTGATTGATGGTGGCACTAAAAAATCTACGCATAATTAAATCTCCTTGTGCTTTATTTAGTGAAGGTGCTTGAACGTTCAGAGTATTCTATTGTGCTCGCAATAG
>JAHZKQ010000051.1 GCA_022600315.1 Gammaproteobacteria bacterium | reverse complement strand
TACCACCGCTTCCTCTTCAACTGCGACAAAATCAGGAATTTCATTGGCGCGTTGATGGCTACGAATTGCCGTTAAAGCCCGATCTAATGATGAGACTTTAGTTGGTGCTACTTGCATAAGCCCAGTTAAAGTTTCCACCTCTTCGTTACTCACAACTTGATCGAATAACTGGCCTTGACTATGTTTATCCAATACATTTTGAAAACTCTCTATCCCTTTTTCAAATTTTTCCACATCGGCATCAAGCGGCACATCAATCTTTAAAAAGTGATTTAAGCGCATAGCTTTTACGGGTTTTGGATCGGCATAAAACGTTCTGGCACGCACAATTTTTGATTTAAAGAAAATATGTGCTTCACCGACATCTTGTTCTTTTAAATCTAATAAATCAATCCGGGCGCGTTTTTCCACTTTCGCGCCTTTACCATCTTGATAGTTACCTAATACACTGCCGGAATCCACCTGAAAACTTTCCACATGCGTCACATAGGATTCACCGGCTGATTTCATAAAGAAATCCCAAGTTTCGGTAGGATCTTCCAGTTTCATACAAATTTTAATATTGGTGTTGGCACCAATTGAAGCGGCTTCTTCTTTAGAGGCTTTCTGGAAAGCCGGTAAATCTTGTCCGGCAAATACTACCGAGAAGCCTAAAGAGCGCGCCTGTGCCGGCACCACCGCAAAGCCTTCTACCGCATAATAACCATACTCATCTAAAATACATAAAAATGGCGTTTCGGCATTGGTTGGCTTACTGCTGACTAAATCACCGTATTCACCTTCTACTTGATCACCTAAGCCCGCTGCCATCATGGCTTTTAATGTCGCAATAATGACTTTACCTAAGTTTGATAGCTCATCTGGAGCTTTTTCCAGGGCCGGTAGTAATACGCACAAAATACGCCGATTTAATACCACATCGTTTAAATCCACCTCGGCCAAATTAGTCCGCATAATATGCCCATAAGTATCAGCCAGCGAGGTAAACGCCCGAGTTAACTGCATGGTAATAAAACCGTGCTGCTCTAATACTTGCGAGACTTGCTTGCCTTTTTTCTCTTTATTGTAACCCGGTAAGTTTAATACATAGTTAACAATCGGTTCGGTAATGGTTGGTGGCATATTTTCTAAGCTCACCGATTCTTGCCCATCACGAATAAATAATTTATCAATCACCATCGCTTCAAGTTTTGGCAATAAGAAATATTGGCGAATGGTATTCGCATCTAATAATATATGCCCGGCATCACGCATGGCCACCAAAACTTTCATCAAGGCTTCAACAAAACCAATTGCACGGCCTTTCCACATATCACCGTCTGGAGTATTCGAAGAGGAATCCATTAAACTCACCACCAGGTTGGCCAACATGCTCGATGAACCGCGGGCAAATGGATTTAAGGTATTGGATAAGCGCTTTTCTTGTGGCCCAATCACATCACGGGCACCGGTCATAAAGTTAATTAATAATAAATCATCTTCTCGACCCATCATTCGCACCATGGAAAATACACTGGCAAATAAAGAGTTATCACCTTTACCATCCACATAGATAAAACCACTGGATTGAATCAAGGAATTAAAGGCCACCGATTTTAGCGTTTCGGTTTTACCACTACCGGTTGAACCAAAAATTAATACGTGAGTACGCATATCTTCATTGGTAAACCACAATTCATCACGGGTTTTCGAGTCATTACCGAAAAAATAAATGCCCCGTGATTTACGTGGTTTTTTGGTGCCTGGCGTTAAATCATTATAGTCAGTCGCATGTGCGCGCATTGGCATTCTAAATGGTAACTTTGGCTTACGCGTTAAGCAATACACTAGCGACCAGATTCCACCAATAAATAATAACTCTACAAAGGCGCTGAAAAAATAAGCCACCACCGCAGCAGAAATTAAAAAATAAGCCGTGTGATGTGGGTTCTCAAACCAGTTAGCAATCCGCTGACCGAGGGTACGCGTATCCCGCAGAATATGCTGCTGATTCTGTTCGTGACGTTCTTCTAAGCCGCGGAGTGCCATTTATCCTCCGCCGGAACATGTAAAGTGCTTTCCATATCAATTTCAAGTGCCGTGACTGCTTGTTTTACCATCGGCAATCGAATCGCGCGTTTTAAACGTTTTTCTGCTAGCCAATGGGCATAAGGACCTGCAATTTCGACCACCGCCGTTTGCCTGCCCACCGTGTTTAACATATACCAAAGCCTACGATCGACAGGCTTTAGCCAAAGAAATTCAGCGGTGGCTAATACACCATCGCTACGTGATATTTCCAACATTGAAGCCATCATACCGTATAAATAAGCATGACGTTTCTCTAACCAAACAATAAGTTTGGATGATTTATAGTTATCATACAGTTTTTCTACATTGCTAAAATCAAGCTTACCGTGTTTGGCAGAGGCCGCAATTTGACGCAGTAACTCACGCGCGACTTTTGGTTCTTTATGCGCACGCGCTACAAAAATGACTAATAATGCCTTAACATGAATCGGCAGGCGATCTACGCCTGGCCATAGCTGTCCCATTTGCATGGTAAAGGCCCGATAGGCTGCACCTTTATCTATTCCCCATACCAAACGCTCTTCTTTTTCTTTTACATGTACAATGTTATTTTGCTTACAGAACTCTAACGGTAGTTGCGACATCGCCCAAGGGCCTTTATCAAGATCTTCTTTTAATAAATTTTCAGATAATATCGGAGTAATTTCCGGCCAGTTCTCACTTTCTAACTTTCTCAAAGATTGCATACTATAAGTTTGTCTAAATCGTGCCGAACGGTGAAAAGTAAATAATAGCCCGGCAGCGATCAACAGGATTGCCATTACTGGGTAACGAATCACTTTACCCACGGCAAGATTTACATTAAAAAAATCTTTGATCACCACCTGTCTTGGATCTGTGATGGCAATATAATTTTGCAGATGATCAAGGTGCGTCATCGAAATCGGCTTAAGGTGAACCGCCAGCATAACCTGATTTAAACCATGTACCACATAGTTTAATAAATCAATTTCATGATAGCGCACCCAAAAAATGGGCGTCACAATAACCGATCGAAATAACCACCACGTTACGACAATCAAACCAAACACCAAGGCAATAATCCAAAAGAAATTGGTGGTTTGATCGGATTGACCGTTTTGACCTGATTGCCCGCCGCGCATCGCTCTACCTATCTTTTAAAATGAGTTTTCCCTTCGAAAATATATAGTGCCGATCCAAGTGCACAAACTCCAAAATGCGTTCTGGTTTTACCGCACCATCAGAGATCGTTAAAATTTGGTTGCCGTATTTATCTTGTCGACTCGCGTTAACTTGCACATTGGCTTGATCTACGGCTACTGCCACATAGGCTTCGCGTGCCCTAGCACTGTGCATTCGAATCACTTTTTCAGCATCGTCATGCTCAGCATAAACTGGCCGCCCTAACATGTATTTATGCAAACAGCGTAATTGCATTTCCCAACAACGCATATCGAAACCTTGATTTTGAAATAATGAGATATAAATAATTTGTTCGGCTGAATTGATATTCGGTGCCGCCACTTCATCGAGTTCGGTATTCGCCTGCAAGCTTGCAATTAACTCCAAAGCTTGTTCGCGAATTTTTACAATCGGTTTAATCGTGTTACGCAAAAATAATGAGCTTTGCCAATCACCGGCCTTAATCACTTCATCAGCGGTAGCGACTAATTCCTCGGCGACCTGTAAGCATTGTTCTGGCTCTAGACTTTCTGCCGATTGCAAACGCCCTACTAAGGTATTGACCTTCATAATTTGCTGCTTAACTTCGGCGAGCAATGCTTGACGCAAATTCACACCTTGCTGACTTTGCACTGATTGTCGACCAAGTCCCGTTCTCATTAGCTTACGCTCCGTGTTGAGATCG